>JAIMBM010000741.1 GCA_023511475.1 Anaerolineae bacterium | reverse complement strand
CATCAGCACAGATCAGCCTACCCCTGGGCTGAACTCCACTACTGCAGCAAGGCCAGCACCGCCGTGAGGGCGAGCGGGCTCAGCAGTGTGGACAGGAGCACGACCCCGCCGACCTCTTCGGCCCGCGTGCCGAACTCGGTGGAGAGGACGAGGGTCGTCACGGCAGTAGGCATGCTCGTCTCGAGGATGCTCACGCTCCGCGCCAGGCCGCGCAGGCCAAGGAGCGCGGCCAGGGCAAAGCTAAGGGCGGCAGCGCCGGCCAGCTTGACCAGGGTGGCGGTACCCACGAAGCGCAGGTCGAGCCGGTGGGATATGCGGGCAAGCTGAACGCCGAGCAGTATCTGCATCACCGGGAGAGCGCCAGCCTGCGGAAGGCTGAGGGCGCGCAGCACCGGCTCCGGCGGCCGCAGGCCGGAAGCGCGCAGCACCAGGGCTGCCGCGATGGCATAGATCAAGGGGAGCCTCAGGACGTTGCGGACCGACTGGCGCATGCTGTACCTGCCACGCGAGGCCAGATACGCCCCAAAGGTGTGGGTCAGTAAGCTGCTCGCGACAAAGTACACCAGCCCCAACTCCAGCCCGGCCTGACCAAAGGCGGAGAGCACGACCGCCAGGCCATAGTTGCCAGAGTTGCCGAACAGGGTCGCCAGGAGGAATGCGTGTGTCAGCCTGTCGTCCAGGCCGAGCAGCCGGGCAACCCCGAGGCCACAGGCCCACATCAGGGCGGTCACCGCGACGACAAAGAGCCCGATCCGGGCCAGCTCGTCGCCGCCGACCTCTGACTGGATCAGCGTCGCAAAGATGAGGGCAGGCAGAAGGATATAGAGCGCGACCCGCGAGAGCGAGCGCGCGTCTACCCCCAGAGCCCGGTCGAGGGCGAAACCGGCCGCAATGACCAGCAGCGGCGGCAGTACGTTATTCAGAAAGATGGCCAGCAAGCGCAGCCGCCTTTACTCCGCCTGGCCCTCCTCCTCAGCCGGAGCGGCCGCACTACTACGCTGGTGGCGGTAGATGAGCGCGCTGCCAAAGAAGAGGATCAGGGCCACTGCGACGAGCTGCGCCGTCGGCACGCCGCCGATCTTCCAGGCATCGGGCCGCTGGAACTCGACGAAGAACCGGCCGAGCGCGTAGAGAATGCCGTAGAGGAAGAAGAGGTCGCCATCCAGGAGGCGCTTTGACGCCTTGCGGCTCAGTGTGAAGAGGATGCCAAAGGCCAGCAGGTTCCACAGCGACTCGTACAGGAAGGTGGGATGGAAGCGCTCATAGCTCTGAAAGCCCGGCAGCCGCTTCTCGGGAGCGATGCGGATGCACCAGGGCAGATCGCAGGGGTACCCATATAGCTCCTGATTGAAAAAGTTCCCCCAGCGGCCGATGGCCTGGGCGAGAGCGAGCCCGGGTGCTGCAAAGTCCGCCCAGCGCAGGAAGGAGAGCTTGTGCCGCTTGGCGTAGATATACAGTCCAAGGGCGCCGCCGGCCACGGCACCGTAAATGCCAAAGCCCTGCATACGCAGGCCAAAGATCTCACCGGGGTGGGCCAGATAGTAATCGAGCATGGAGGCGACGTGGTACAGGCGCGCGCCAACCACCCCAAAGAAGAGACACAGGAGCAGCGCGTCCCACACGTGCTCGGGGTCCTCTCCGGCCTGCTGCGCCTGCTTGGCGGCGAGCCAGGCTGCCAACAGCGTGCCCGCTACGATCAGCGCGCCGTACCAGTAAATCTCGATCGGCCCGATCTTGAACAGGATGGGACTGGGCATAGCACCTCCAAGCTTCCCGGGTGGCAGTGGCCCTTTCGGTCAGTCAGCGCCAGAGTCGCCTCGCGAAGAGGCGGACGCATTATAGTCCAGTATGGGTGTGATGTCCAGAAGGGGGGCGCGTCGGCGTTGAGAGCCACGTCGCGGCCAGCGGCGGGACTGGCGCGACGATGCGCACTGGGATGGCGCGGTTGCATCCTCCCTCGCCGCCTGCGAGTGTGGCCCTTCGGAGCGCGCCCTGCCGCGCTGCACAGAGGCGACCGAGGCGACGCCCGGCCGTCGTTCGTGCAGTATCCCTTCCCCCTCGCCC
>JAIMBM010000740.1 GCA_023511475.1 Anaerolineae bacterium | reverse complement strand
ACGGCGACCACGGTTATCTACACCCTTGCGTTCTTCGGAAGCGTATTTGGTGTTTAGAGACAGGTATTCAGCCCCCCCCCGAGGGCAGCTGGACCTGGCCGGCTGCTGGCAACTGGCCTTCGATCCCCGGAACGAGGGGATCCGCCAGGGTTGGCCGACGCACTGGCCCGCCGGCGCGGAGCAGGTCCAGGTGCCGGCGCTGTGGAACGTGACCCATCCAGACTATGAAGGCGTGGCCTTCTATCGCCGGACCTTCACCACCCCCGCGGACTGGTCTGGCAAGGCCCTGCGCCTGCACTTTGGCGGCGTGAGCTACCGCGCGGACGTCTGGCTGAACGGTCGCTACCTGGGCAGCCACGAGGGGGCCTACACGCCCTTCTGCCTGGATGTGACCCCTGTGGCCCGCATCGGTGATGAGAACGAGCTCGTTGTGCGTGTCGCCTCTCTCGCCAAGGGCCGGGAGGTCGACGGCCTTCTTCTGCCTCAGTGCCCGGCCTCCAAACAGAGCTGGTACTATACGCACGGCGGGCTGTGGGGTGAGGTCCGCGTGGAGGCACTGGCCCCGGTCTTTTGCCGGGACGTGGCCGTCACACCCGACCTGGTGCGGGAGTGTGCCCTGGCGGAGGTCTGGGTCGAGAACAGCACGCCAGAGTGTCGCCCTATGGAGGTGCGCCTGGAGGTCACTGCGCCCGGCGGTGCGGTCGCAGCAGAGGTTCGCTCCGCCATCACTCTGCAGCCCGGGGTCGCCTGCCTCACCTATCGCATACCTTTGCCCAGGCCACTGCCGTGGGACCTGCGGAACCCGAACCTGTACCGTCTGGTCGCCGAGCTCGCGGCAGATGGAGGCCTCGTCGACCGCTTCTCCACGCGCTTTGGCATGCGCGAGTTCACGGTTGAGAACGGGCGGTTCCTCCTCAATGGGGAGCCGGTATTCCTGCAAGGAGTGCTCCTCCAGCCCGACTATCCCATCACCAGCATCGTGCCGCCGGCGCGGGAGATGATGGTCCGGGAGATTACCCTGGCCAAAGCGGCCGGCTTTAACCTGATCCGCGCCCACATCCGCCCAACGCCGCCCGGCTACCTGGACCTGACCGACGAGATGGGCATGCTGGTCTATGCCGAGAGCTGCCTGGCCTGGATCAAGGACAGCCCCCGCCTGCTGGACCATGGCCGCCGCGAGCTGGCCGCGATGATCCGGCGCGACCGCAACCATCCTTCGGTTGTCTTCTGGGGCGTCTACAACGAGAACCGGCCGGCGAACGCCCTTACCGGCGAGGCACTCGTCCGGTTCGTGCGCGCCCTCGACCCAACCCGGGTGATCGTCGACAACTCGGGCGGCACGATGGCCATCGATCAGGACTTTGGCTGGGCCGACCGCGCCACCATGGTACCGCCGTGGAGCAGTGAGCGGCGGCCCGTCCAGGACCTGCATATCTACGTCGGAGCGCCGATCCCGACGCCCGTCTACGAGTGGATGCGCACCCTCGGCGCCGGCGAGCCTTCGGTCGATATGGCCGCGCACGACTTTGGCTCCCGGGCGGTCCTGGACGAGCTGAGCCACGAGTGGCGCACCTACCGCGGACAGGTCTTTGTGTCCGAGTTGGGCTGCGGCGGCTTGCCCGATCTGGACGAGGTCGTCGCCGGCTTTGGCGATCAGCAGCACCTGCGGGATGCACGGGAGATGCGGGCCTTCCGCGATAGCCTGCAGGAGGGATTCGTTGCCCGTGGGCTCGACCGGGTCTTTGGCTCGGTGCAGGGGCTCGTCCGCGCCAGTCAGGAGCTTCAGGCGGCAGGGCTGAGGCGTCAGGTCGAGAGCCTGCTCGCCAACCGCCGTGTGTCCGGATACTGCATCACTCAGCTCAACGATCTGGCCTGGGAGTTCCATGCCGGCCTCCTCGATCACTGGCGCAGGCCCAAGCGCGCCTACGAGGCGATGAAAGCGCTGCAGCGGCCACACTGTGTCATCCTCAAGGCCCCCTCGCCCGTAGTGACCCTGGGGCAGCGGAGCGATGTGGCGCTGACTTTGGTGAACCAGGATCAGCTGCCAGGCCCGGCGCAGGTGCAGATCGTAGT
>JAIMBM010000739.1 GCA_023511475.1 Anaerolineae bacterium | reverse complement strand
CCTCCGTGCTGGCCAACGATAGAGTAGACGGTTGCCAGGCCCAGCCCCGAGCCCTTGCCCGGCCCCTTGGTCGTGAAAAAAGGCTCGAAGAGATGGGCCCTGACCTCTTCGGTCATGCCGATGCCAGTGTCGCTCACCACCAGGACCACGTATTCACCAGGAGGTGCCCCGCTGCCATCTCTCAGCGCCTCCTCATCGCTCACCACCAGGTTGGCCGTCGACACTGTCACCCGGCCTCCCTCTGAGACAGCATCGACGGCATTGAGCAGCAGGTTGAGCAACACCTGCTCCATCTGGTTCGGATCGGCATACACCCGCCAGAGCCCCTGGGCGGGCTCGATCTCCAGGGACACCTGCGTCGCCAGCGTATACGGGAGCAGATCACGGAGGCCATCGAGCAGGTCGTTAAGGTCCAGCTCGCGTGGTGAAGCCGGCTGACGGCGCGAGAAGGCGAGGAGCTCCTGGCTGAGCCGCGCGGCGCGCGCCACATTGGCCAGCAGCCTGTCGAGATGCTCATGCGCGGGGCTTGACGCCGGCAACAGGTCCGCCGCAAGGGCCGCATAGCCACGGATCGCAGTCAAGGCGTTATTAAAGTCATGGGCCACGCCGCGCGCGAGGTGGCCGATTAGCTCCATCTTCTGCGCCTGGAGGTACTGGGCCTCCAGGCTCTTGGCCCGTGTGACATCCCTCAGGACGATCAACCGCCCCGGGAGCCAGGCGGGCTGCCCGGCCAGCGGCGTCACGCTCAGGGCATAGTGCCGGCGCGTTGCACCCTCGCCGACCGAGACCTCGGCCTCCAGTGGCGCCTTCTCGCGCAGGTAAGCCGCGAGCTCCGGAAGATCGCACAGCACCTCCTCGACCGGCCTCCCGATGGCCTCGGCTGCCCGCCATCCAATCATGCCTTCGAGCGCAGGATTCAGGTCCGTCACCCGTCCGAGGCCATCCACAACGAGCACCCCGTCCCGCATCTGCGCAACCAGTGCCTGCTGGGCCACCGGCACGAGGTCCAGCAGGCGGAAGCGGAAGATCGCCAGCGAAAAGAGCACGACGGAGAGAGAGAGAGAAGGCCACCGGGGTAGGGTTGAGGTTACGAATGGGCCACAGCCCGACGGCATAGATGAGGTTGGCGGATAGGGGTAACAGCAACCCGCCCAGCAGCGCCAGGCTCTGCCGACGGTACAGCCCGCCCAGCAGCGCCACGCTCATGAGGAGGCCCCCCGCCAGGAAAAGCAGGATGTACGAGTAGATGGCAAAGGCCCAGAATGCCGGGCCCCGCACCAGCGCGAGGAGCACCATCGGGCCGACACGCTCCAGAGACGTCTGTACCCAGATCAGCCGATGGGCTTCGTTCGTTGCCGCAAGGAGGAAGACGACTACTGCAACCCCCACGAGGACAGCTCGGACCCACCTCGAGAGGTAGCGGCCGAGGCCGGCATACTGAGCGGCGAAAACCAGGAAGAGCGGAGGCCAGGAGACAAGCCCGAGATACTCCACTTTGGCCCAGAGTATCTTGGCAGGGAGGTCATGAGCCATGATCTCGATGGCATAGCCGAGAGCGTACTCGGCCGCTCCCAAGGCCATCAGAGAGAACGGCACGGCACCAGGCGCTGCACTGCGCCGCCGCCAGACGGCCGCCGCCAATGCGGCCAGCACAAGCCCCGAAAGCAAGAGCGGCACAGTGTAGGGCGTAAAGGTCCAGGACATCGTTGGCTCCGAGGTGTAGCGTGCGAGCCGGCTTCGTCGCCGCCCCGGCCCTCCGGATTATATCCGACTCCATCCCCTCGGCAACTTCGACATTCACCGCGTATTCAGTTTGGGGGCACGCCAGTCTGTGCTGGTGCCAGGACCCCCACTCCCGTCGCCTCTCCAGGCGGACGCCGCGGCGTCCGCCTGGAGAGGGTTCAGGGGTGGACAGCCGTCTTCGCTCGTAGGGCGGGGGCCTCGCCCATTGAAGGACCCCCACCCCTGACCCCCATACGCGGAAACTAAAGGGGCCGTCGCCCCGCGGATCTAGCGTGAGGACGAGTCCAGCGACAGTCCCGGCGAACGCAGTGCCTTCTCGCATCGTGGCCCCATCCCCCTACCCC
>JAIMBM010000738.1 GCA_023511475.1 Anaerolineae bacterium | reverse complement strand
GTGTCGGCTGATCTCGCGGGCCATCTCCGCGATGCGCTGAGCGTGCAGGGCCTCGGCCACCAGGATAACCTCCTGCATGCGCCCGCTCTCGATCGCCTCGTTCAGCCCCGCCGCGTCACCGACTCCGAGGAGCTCCAGCCACTCGTGGTGCTCCTGGAACACGCTCGACAGGCGAGGGAAATCGTGCACGATGGGGAGCGCCGCAGGTGCCTCCCGGCGAGGGAAGAGCAGGATCAGACCCGGCCCACACAGGCTGAGCCCAAAGCGCTCCAGATAGCCGGTAGATGGTACCATATGCCCGTAGTAATAGTCACACAGCCCGCGCAGCTCGTATATCGTGATGTGATCCTTCTGACGGAAGCGCAGCAGGCGGACCTTGTCCGTATAGCCCTGCCGCTCAAAGATCTCCCGGGCCTCATCGACCGACACGCGCCGGCGAACGATCGGCTCATCGGCCTCGACAATCTCGCGCATCCGCTGCTCGAGCAGGCGGACTTCCTGCGGCGTAAACGGCGGCCGCCCCTGCACCTCACAGTAGAGGCCGCTCAGCGTCAGGGAGTGATCGATGATGATCTGCGCCTCGGGAAAGAGCTCGCGCGCCGCAACGACCAGTAGAAAAGACAATGCCCGCTGGTAGATGCGCAGACCGTCGGCCGCCGTTATGGAGACGGGTACCACACTGCAGTCGCTCTCGACGGGCACGCTCAGCTCCCGGAGCTTGCCACCAACCATTGCTGCCACAATGGGGACGCTCCGGTCCTCATAGGCGGCATCCATGAACTCCGCGAGGCGTGTGCCTTTTGGCCCTTCGAAAATCCGCCCATCGGGGAATCGCACCTGCACGGTCGCCCTCGGCTCCGCCAGCCAGACCTTGCCATTGACCGAGCGTATCTGAGTCATCACTTGGACGTCCTTATGTGTGACCCTGCGCACACCCCTCAGTGCTACAGGCGCGGGCGATGGTGAACAGCGCGGCCTGCGGCTACCCTCGCACCTGCGGGGCGTGGTATTATAGCCGCCCTGATGCTGAAAGCAAGTTTTGCCACAATGTTCGAGCAGCAGAGCGACGCCGAGCTCGTACAGGCGTGCCTCGCGGGAGACGCCAACGCGTGGAGAGAGCTGGTCCAGCGCTACCAGCGGCTGGTCTACTCGATCTCTTTGCGCTGCGGCCTCGCCCCGGAGGACGCTGACGACGTCTTCCAGCGCGTGTTCACCATCCTCCTGACCAGGCTCGAGACCTGCCGCAACCGCGAGCGCCTCGGACCCTGGCTCACGACCATTACGCGACGGGAGGCCTGGCGAGTGTTCCAGGAGCGCCAGAGTGGCCGCCCGGAGGACGGCGCGGACGCACTGGAGGACCGGCCGGCCATCGAGCCACCGCCAGACGCGCTCCTCGAGCAGATTGAAGCTCAGGACTTGATCCTCCGGGCCATGGACCAGCTCGGCGAGCGCTGTCGTCTGCTCCTCCAGCATCTCTTCTTCACGCGCGAGCCGCCCTCCTATGCCGAGATCGCCCAAAAGCTCTCCATGCCTGAGGGGTCGATCGGGCCGACGCGGGCGCGCTGCCTCGAGCGGCTCCGCCGTATCCTGGAATCGCTGGGGTTCGAGTGAAGCCACCGCAAGCCGGTCTGGTCGGTACGCCTCTCCAGAGTGCCCCCTCCGCGAGATGCTACGCAGGCGATGGGCGCCTACGCCCCCCCGCCGGGCCACTTGGGGATGCCCCAGGGGTGGGGGTCTCGCGATGGGCGATGCCTCCGAGCTCCTCAGGCGGTTACGGGCTCTCCGCACCTGGTCACAGTTTTGAGACCTTGGCCAGTCCGGTATCTGGCGTCGCCCCTGGCACCTCTATTGAGGTGAGGGCTACAGACATAAACCGGCCATAAAGCCGGCCGGAGGCGAGCATTCGTGTGCTATCAGGTGTCTCTTGAGGAGTTGGCGGACTATGTAGAGGGCAGGCTCGGCGCCGACGAAGCCGGCCGCCTGGCCGAGCACGTCGCCGGGTGCCCGGGCTGCGCCCGAGACGTTGCCTGGCTGCGGCGCGTGCGCGAGCTGATGGCCGGGGCGGAGCTCGTCTCCGCTCCGCCCGAGGT
>JAIMBM010000074.1 GCA_023511475.1 Anaerolineae bacterium | reverse complement strand
CCCGAAGGGGGCTTGGCTCTCTTGAGCCCGGGGGTTCACCCCCGGGCGATGGGGCTTGGCTCCTTTCAGCCCGGGGGTTCACCCCCGGGCGGCGGGGCTGCGGCGCGGGATGGAACGCCGGGCTGCGGTGCCGGATACGTGGGGCACGCCGGGGGCGTGAGGCGTGACACGTGATGCGTAATGCGTGAGACGTGAGGCGTGATGCGTGAGATGTGAGGCGCGGAGCGGGGGGCGTGAGGCGGGGGGGCGGGGCGGCGGGGCCCGGCCCCCCTCGCCTGCCTCAGACGCTGCGCGCTTTGACGAGCCGGCCCTTCACCAGCTCGACGACGGCACGGTAGACCGCCACGCGCTCGGCCTCGCTGAGCCCGAGGATGTCAAAGACGACCTCGTCCAGCTCCCGCCGGTCCGGCAGGACCCGGTCCAGCGAAGCCTGTTCCGGATGCACGTGCTCGTAGGGGTGCTCGGGATGGGTGCATCCCCGCGCCCTGCAGAGCGGGAAGCCCAGCTCCTCGAAGATGCTGCGAACCTCGCGCTTTGCCAGGCGTCCAAGTGCCTTCAAGAGGCGATCGCTGAGGCCCGTTGGGACGGGCGGGACAGCCGGGACCACAAGCCCGCGGACCTCGGGACCGTAGAGGTATGCGACGCCGACACCGTACGTCTTGCGCGCCACGACATCCGCCGAGAGCGCCACGACGGTGGAGTTCAGCACGGCTAGCAGCGTTTCTCGCACCCGAGGAGTACCGTAAAGGACAAAGAAAGTGTCCGAGGCAAGGTATTCCCCACCTTCCACAAAGATGAACCGCTCGCCCACGAACCGGTTGGCGACTGCGTCGGGGCGCTGTTGCTCCGGCAGGGCATACCAGGGCTCGCGACCGCGCAGGCTTGGTACATCGGGCAGCCGACACGCACCACCGTGCTTCAGAGCTATTCGACGCCCAGCCAGATGGTCAACATACGCTAGCGCGCCTCTGAAGCGTCGGCGACGCAGTTCCTCGCGCGGCAGGTCGCAAGCGAATGCACAGTGGTGCAGATCGGCTATGCAGGGGCGCATGCGGCGTGCTTCTCTGAGGGAGAGGAGGATGGGCCTGAGAAATGCCGCCTCGATCTCGCCCTCCCAGCCGGCGCCGTTCCTGACCCCGACCGGCGCCATGGGGTCGCGCTCGGCCAGGGCCGCCACCTCGGCCACGGTCATCCCTATGGGCTGGAGGTAGAAGAACTCGTTGGCGCCGGTCTTGATCCCGAACCGCACCTCGGCGACGTCGCCGAGGCGGACGAGCTTCCCCTTGCCCTTCTCCAGCAGCGTGAAAAAGATATCCGGCGCGCGGAGGTACCGGCCGCCCCACTTGCTGCCGCCGTAGCGCGCCGCTTTTCGGAGCGTGTCGGCAGGTCTGCCTCCCTCTTCCTCCTCCGGCACCTCGAGGCCCTCCTGCAGGAGCTCCGCCTGCGGCCGCACGATGGCGCGGTACTCGCAGGTGTGCCGGTGTGCCTTCGCCTCTTCGATCTCCTCAAAGACTACCGGCGAGAGGACCTCCTCAAAGGGCACGCGAAAGCTGACAAAGCGCGCGGTGCGCCCGAGACCACCTTCGGTGCCGTCGTCGACCGGGCCGAGGAGCGCGATGATGGTGTTGACATCCGCCGAGGCGAAGGAGCGGCGCGCCTGATTGTCGATGATCATCCTGACGTGGCCGTGCCGTAGCAAGAGCTCCTGCAGGTCGCGACCGTAGGCCACGTCCAGCCAGGAGTTGGAGGTGATGAAGCAGAAGGAGCCTTTGGCGTTGAGGAGGGAGAGCCCTTGCAGGTAGAAGTAGACGTACAGGTCGCAGCGGCCGTTGAGCCTCCGCCTCGGGTTGGTGCGCGAGAGCTCCCGGTCGGGCCTGTAGCCAAAGAAGTGTGGGAAGGCGAGCCAGGCCGCCTCCTGCAGGCGCTCCTTGTACGCCACGGCGCCGAGCTGGCCCTGCGGGTCCTCAATCCGCTCCTGCCGGACGTACGGCGGGTTGCCGATGACGATGTCAAAGCCGCCCTTCTCCCCCTCAAAGACCTCCACAAAGGCGACGTCCCAGATGAAAGGGAGGCCGCCGGGGGTGCGGAGCGCCTCCAACGCCTGCCGGACCTGCTCGAGCTCGGCCTCTTTCTCCTCGCGCTGCTCCCGCCACTTCTCCTCGAGGCCGAGGCGCTCCTGTCGGGGCGTCTCCATGCCGGGCAGGTCGATCTGCTCCGGCGGGCTCTGGATGAGGTTGTTCAGGCGCCGGATCTCGCGCTCGAGGGCGCGCTCCCTCTCGCGCAGGATCTCCCGGAAGAGCTGCTCTTCCTCGCGCCGCAGGCTCTCCTCCGACAGGCCGAGGTCTCCCTGGTAGAAGCGCAGCTTCTTGGCCTTGAGCTGTGTTACCTTGCCCTTGAGGGGCGTTGGAATGTCGACGCGCGTGCGATGCAGGCCAAAGCTGATCCCTCCGACCTCCTGCACCAGACTATCCCCCTGCCGCAGCTTGAAGGACAGGTTGGGCAGGAGCGGACGCAGCAAGAGCTCGCCGGGCTTGAGCTCGGTCTCGATGACGAGCTGCAGCCACAGGCGCAGCTCGGCCACATGCACGGCCCAGCCCATGACGTCGACCCCGTAGAGCTGCTCGCCGATGATGCGGCGCCGGCGCTCGTAGGCGGTCTCCTCGATGCCGAGCTGCGCGGCCGCTCGGGCCTGCAGGTCGTCCAGCACCATGAGCATGCCGACCAGGAACGACCCCGACCCGCAGGCCGGGTCGCAGATGGTGAGGCTGCGCAGGGCCTCGTTGAGGCGCGGCCACAGGTTCTCGCGGGCGAGGGCGGCATCGGCCTGCTCCTTATCCTCCGGCTCGTAGGCGAAGACTGCCTCATAGAGCCGGTCGCGGTGCTCCTGCCCGAGATGCGTCGCCAGGCAATCCGCCAGAGCCAGGCGGCACATCAGGTCGATCTCTACCCGTGGCGTATAAAAGATGCCGGCGCTGCCCCGCCGGTCCACGTCCGCCAGGCCCTCGGCGGTAATGTTGACCAGGCTCTCGTAGACCTTACCGATCATCTCCGGGTCGACGGCTACCTCGATGTCAAAGGGGGTCGACTCGGCGATGGTAAAGTTATAGCGCTCCAGGAAGCCGGGCTCGCTGCCTTCGAACCGCTCAAAGAGGGTCGCAAAGAATGCGTCGGGGATGGGCACGCGGCACGCCTCGTCGAGGCGGTTACGAGTGAACAGGGCGCCGTCGAGGTAGGGGGCACAGGCGAGTGCGTCTCGGATCTCCGGGGGAAAGTGCCGCCGGTCGGAGCGCCCCGAGTTGAAGTGGCGCTGGAAAGCCTCGAAGAAGAGGACCTCCAGCCAATGGCTCAGGAAGGTGTCTCGCGGGCCATCGGCGCTGCGGTAGGCATCCCAGAAGTGGCGCATGAAGGCGGGGTCGCCGCCGAGCCAGCCCTTGCGCTGGACGAAGTAGAGGAGCATCAGCCGGTTGAGGAGCTGCAGGGCATAGTCGTGGGCGACCACCGCATCCACGCGGGCCCGTCGCAGGAGCGACTGCAGGTTGGCAAAGACCTCCTTGTAGTCGCTGAAGAAGGCATCGGTCACCTGCTCCACGCTAAAGGCGTCGCCGAGCCTTGCAGTCACCTCGTGGAGCGGCGGCTCGCCCCGAGCGAGCTCATCGAGGGTAAAGCCGAGGCGCTCGAGGCGCTCGACGGTCGTCCGCGCCGCAGAGCCGCGCTGGTAGGAGAGGGTGCGCAGCTCCCATCGGCTGCGGCTCGCGTCTTGGTCGCGCCCGCTGGGCCGGCGCGCCCATACGAAAGCGACCTGAAGGCCGTCCTGCGTGACATAGCAGGCCAGATGCTCGAGGTGCGTCCGCAGCAGGGCGCGGTGCACGCCCCGGCGCGCAGTCAGCGAGGGCAGGCGTGCCTCGGGCCAGTCGATGCGCAGGACGGGGAACCCGGCAAGGTTGGCGATCGGCACAGCCACAAGCTCGCGCCCCACCGGCGCCCCGACCGCCAGCGGCTGCGGGGCCGCTCCCCGCGGCGCTCCCCAGCCGAGCACCTCAAGGAAGAGATGCGACAGGCTATCGGCAAGCTTGCCCGATTCCAGGCAACGGTGAATCTGCGTCAGAAGCTGAGCCATGGCTAGCCCTCCTCTGGCGTCACCTGAAGCCCGAGCGAGCAGATGATCTGGGGCTCCTGCGGCTCGGGCGGCGCCTCGGTGACCTGGCAGAGCTGCTCCTCCTCGAGCATCCGGATGACCATGTCGGCCAGCTCGGCGTCGGTGATGCCGAGGCTGAGCTGCCGTCCGAGCGCCTCGCGGGCCCGCTCCTTCAGCGGATAGTGGTAGATGCTCTCCAGGGCGGCGTTGAGCCGCTCGAGGCGCTCCGGAGCGGGTTGGCGGACCTCGCTGCGCAGCCCGTCGCGGTATTGCCTCAGCCGCTCGTACACCCGGCGTGCTGTGCTGCGCAGCGACCCGAGCTGACCCCCAAGGGCGGTCTGCTCCCGCAGCGCGATCTCGGCGCAGCGCCCGACCAGCTCGTAGTGCCTCAGGGCGAGGGGAAGCGCCGGCGTATCCGGCGCGCAGGCGGCAGCGGCAAAAACCGCCGAGAGCGACTGTGACACGAGCTGCCCCTGCTCGTCAACGCGCACGAGGGCGTCCATCCCATCCGGGTAGCGCAGGTAGGTGATCGCGCCGGGCGGGTTGCTCTCCTCCGCTCCGGGAGCCTGTTGCAGCGGCGCACTGGCCGCTACCACGGGCGGAAGCCTGAGCGCAGCGCGCCGGTCCTCCGCCGAGGCGCTGTTCCACACCTGCAGGGCCAGGCTGGCGAGGTCGATATCCCCGGTATCCTCATCGTCGTCGAGGACTCCGGCCTTCTCCGTGTAGAGGTCGCGCAGCTTGTTGGCCGCGTCCTCGCCAAAGAAGGACTCGTCCGTCCCCAACACCTCCTGGTTTTCCTGCAGCCGCTGGAACAGCCTCCGCCGCAGGCGGATGAGCTTTTCCACGCCGTCGGCCGGTAGGAAAGAGTAGACCAGGACGGTATCATGGGCCTGCCCGATGCGGTCGACGCGCCCCGCCCGCTGGATCAGGCGGATGATGGCCCACGGCAGGTCATAGTTGACGACGATGTGGGCATCCTGAAGATTCTGGCCTTCGGCGAGCACATCGGTGGCGATGAGCACGCGCAGCTCGGTCTCCCCCGCGCGCAGCCCGCCGTTGGAGGAGGGGCTGAAGCGGCGGGCAAGGGCCACGGCATCATTGGTCGCGTTGGTGGCGACGGCCAGGTCTGTCAGGCCGCGCCGCTGGAGCTGCTCCAGGAGGTAGAGCGCAGTGTCGGCGAACTGGGTAAAGATCAGCACCTTGTCCCGGCGGTGCGTCTCGGCGACGACCCGCACCAGCTCGGCCAGTTTGGCATCCCGCTGCGGCTGCCAGTCGCCGGAGCGCTCCAGCAGCTCGCGGAGCACCTCGATGTCGGCCATGAGTGCCCGGCGCAGCGTCCTGAGATCGAAGAACCGCGCCGCCAGCCAGTCGAAGCGGGTGGCGTAGCGCGAGCGATAGTGCTGATAGGCCGCGGCCGCCTGCTGGCGCAGCGCCTCGAGGTCCGACGCCTGCGGGGCGTCCTCGGCATTGCGGGCAGCCTCTTCCTCCTCGGCGTTGGTGATCTCTTCCTCCGAGTCGGAGATAGCGGTGTCGAGCATGGCCGGGTCCTGCGTGCCGATGGGCACGGGCAGGCCATTCTCGAGGGCGTACAGCGTGATCAGGTCGCGCAGGAGGTGCCGCCGCACCGACAGGAGAAAGCTATGCCCGCTCGACTCGAGCCGCTTGAACAGGTTGGTGCGGCGAAAGCCGATCAGGCGCCGCCCGGCGCGGGCGAGGTTGGCGAGGATGCGGCGCTCGTCCGAGTCGGCGAGCCTGTCGGCGCCGCGGACGAGATAGTTCGCCAGGCCGTAGCGGGGCAGGGCGAGCCCGGCGATCATCGAGACGACGTCGTTGTGGTACAGGCGCGCGTACTGATCGGCGCGGTCCTCCTCGTCGACCGGGAAGGTCAGGGTGCGCGGCTCGCGGACGGGGAAGTAGTGGGGCTGGCCGTTGAGCGTCACATAGTAGCGCTGCCGCGCGTCATCGAAGCGGGCGTACTGCCGGATGATAAAGCTCCGCGTGCGCCGCACGAGGAAGAGGCGCATCAGGTCGCGCCAGTCCTCCGGAGATTCGCTCTTTTCGAAGGCGCGCAGGGAGCTGATGGGCACGTTGAAGGTCGCCCTAAAGTCGGCCTCCGTCCGGCCACGCGCGCGCCACTCTTGCAGCAGCCGCTCGGGGCGGATGCGCAGGTCGCGGTCTTCGTCCACAAACAAGCGAAGCTGGTTGCTCAGGTCCGTGTACTGCTTGTTGTAGGGCGTGGCGGTGATCAGGATGACCCTCGCATCGTTGCGCGCGATATAATCGGCGATGGCGCGATAGCGCTTGCCTTCGCGGTTGCGCAGGTTGTGGCTCTCGTCGATGATCACCAGGCGGTAGCGCGGCAGCTCGGGGAGCTTTTGCACCACCTCGCCAAGGGAGAGCACGCGCGCCACCAGACCGTACTGCTCCACGTACTGCTCCCACATCGGCCGCAGCCTCGGCGGGCAGATGATCAGGGAGTTGCTGCCGTCATCCTCCTGGAGAATCCTGGCCACGGCGGTGGCCATGAGCGTCTTGCCGAGGCCAACCACATCCCCAAGGAGGACCCCACCCCGGCGGTGCAGATACTGGGCGGCCAGCGCGACGGCAGCGACCTGAAAGTCCAGCAGCACGCCGCGGAGCACCTTCGGGAGCTTGAGCTGCCGCTCGCTCTCGCGCGCCTCCTCGCTGAGGTGCCAGGCCATCTTCAGGTACACCAGGTACGGGCGCACCGCTTCCAGGCTGGCCCAGCTTCCCTCGATCAGCGCTGCCAGTTCGTCGCTGAGGTCAACGGCAAGGGGGTCGGCCCAGCGGTCCTCGAACCACTGCTTGAGCTTGAGCGCGGCGTCCTGCTCGACCACGTCGACGTTCAGCTCGCCCTGAGCCGACAGCCCGCGGTAGGTCAGGTTGCTGCTGCCGACAAAGGCGATCGTGGGCGTGGCCGGGTCGCGCCGTTCCACAAGATACAGCTTGGCGTGGAGGGGGTATCTGAGGAACGCCTTGACGCGGACCCTCCCGGCGCGGATCTGGCGGGCGAGCTCTCGCAGTGTGGTCTGGGCCTCCGCCGTCGGCAGGCCGAACTCGAGCTGATGTTTGAAACCGTTGATGATGCTGGCCTTCAGCCGGGCGCGGGTGGGGCCATCTGCCGCGGGCTCGTCGCGGTGCAGGCCCTGCAGGAGGCGCATCTCCTCCTCGGGCGGCCGGTACATTCCCACAAGGACCCGACAGCAGGCGTCATCGCTGCCGCCCTTGAAGCGCTCCACGAGGTCCGCTACCTGACCCCAACCGCGGAGGTTCAGGTAGCCCACGCAGAAAGCGCTCGCGTGCGCCTCGGTCAGCACCCTTCGCAGCCCGTCGGAGAGTGTGAACGTAATGTTGTCAAAGATTGTCGGCATGCCGGATAACCTCCGTGACGGGTAACTCGCCCTGCCGGGCGGTGGCCGTCCGCGCGCCCGGCAGCAATTGTAGCACACGAGAGCAAATAGGGGAAGACCGACGCGGGGAACGCTGACCCGCGCCGGGCCGACCGCCCGGTACGACCTGGCTGCGTACCCAGCCCCCGAGGGGGCTTGGCTCTCTTGAGCCCGGGGGTTCACCCCCGGGCGGGCTTTGGCGCGCGGCCTCCGTCGCGTCGTGCAGCCGGCGGCGCGTCCAGGCCCGTACGCGCGGGGCTGGAAGCCCCGCGCTCAGGAGCGGCAAAGCCCCTTCGGGGCTGGGATCTCTGCACCGTGACGCGGCTGTCGTAGCCAGCCCCCGAAGGGGGCTTGGCTCTCTTGAGCCCGGGGGTTCACCCCCGGGCGATGGGGCTTGGCTCCTTTCAGCCCGGGGGGCACCCCGGGGCGATGGGGCCGGCGCCGGGTGCCTGTACGGCGCGAGGACTAGCGGTCGCGGGGATGCAGGGCCCTGTCGAGGGCGGCGAGGACCTCGCCATCGCGCTCGGGTGGGACGGTGCGCAGGTCCAGCAGGAGGCGGTCTGCTTCGATGCGGGCGATGACGGCGGGGTCGCCGAGGCGCAGCTGCCGGGCGAGGGTGTCGGCCGAGGGGACGCGGAGTGCCACGAGATGGGTCGGGAGGGTCTCGCCCGGGAGTGAGCCCCCGCCGACGGTGGAGTGGCCCTCGACGACCTCCGCCTCGGCGCCGAGGGTCCGGACGCCTTCCGCGAGGCGCCGGGCACGCCCGAGGATGGCCTCGGGCGAGAGGGCGATCATCTGCCAGACGGGCAGCTCTTCGAGGGCGCGATCTTCGAGGTAGCTGGCGAGCGTCGCGCCCATGGCGGCGATGGTGAGCTTGTCGACGCGGAGGGCCCTGGCGAGCGGGTGGGTGCGGAGGCGGCCGATCAGGTCGGCGCGACCGGCGATGACGCCCGCCTGTGGTCCACCGAGGAGCTTGTCGCCGCTGAAGGTGACCAGGTCGGCGCCCGCACGGAGGCACTCCTGAACGGTTGGCTCATGGGCGAGGCCAAAGGGAGCCGTATCCAGGAGCACGCCGCTTCCGAGATCGACTGCCAGTGGCAGGTCCCTGTCGTGCGCCAGGGCGGCCAGCTCCTCGACCTTGGGCTGGTGCACAAAGCCGACGATGCGGTAGTTGCTGGTGTGCACGTAGAGGAGGAGCGCCGTCTCGGGGCCGATGGCCGCCTCATAATCGCGCACGTAGGTGCGGTTCGTCGTCCCGACTTCGACCAGGCGGGCGCCACTCTGCCGCAGGACCTCCGGGACTCGAAAGCCCCCGCCGATCTCGACGAGTTGCCCGCGGGAGATGACCACCTCGTGCCCCGAGGCGAGGGCGCTCAGGACGAGGAGGATGGCGCCGGCGTTGTTGTTGGTCAGCAGGGCACTCTCGGCGCCGGTCAGGCGCCGCAGCATCCCCTCCGCGTGTACGTACCGGGAGCTGCGCCGTCCGGCGTCAAGGTCGTACTCCAGGTTGGAGTAGGCGGCCGCCTCCCGGATCGCCGCAAGCGCGCGGCTGCTGAGCGGTGCCCGGCCCAGATTGGTCTGCAGGATCACCCCGGTGGCGTTGATCACGGGGCGGAGGCTCGGGCTCAGCCAGCTCCGGGCGCGCTCCAGCGCTGCGAGTATCAGCGCCTCGGGCTGCGGCGGCGGCGAACCCCGGCGCACCGCCGCCCGGGCCTCTTCGAGGACCTCGCGTACGGCGTCGGTGGTCAGCGCCTGCCCGCTGCGCTTTGCCAGCTCTCGCAGGCGGGCATCGCGAAGCAGGGAGTCGACGCCTGGCAGGCGTCGGAGCCGGGCATGCTCATCGTCCCCGCCCGGTTGGATGCTCTCAGACATGGCACGCAACCTCCGCGGGCATCCGCCGCCGGTCCGTCTCTAGAGGCCATCGGG
>JAIMBM010000737.1 GCA_023511475.1 Anaerolineae bacterium | reverse complement strand
ACGAGACACTACCGCGACTAGGTTCCGAGAGTCGCCAGATGGTCGCAGTCTACACCGACGATTCTGGGATACACCCACAGCTGCACTGCACGGAGTCCTGCACGCCGGGCGGATGCGTGCAGCCCTCCGCTACCGCTGGCTCTTTCGCCATCGTCTGCCGTCAGTCATTGCGCCCGTAGGTCCTGGCAACCTCCGCAAGCTTGAAGATGTTGGCGTCGGGCGTGTCGCGCCCACACTGGTGGCCGTTGAAAGGATGAAACCGCCCCCGGCCGCCGCGGCATCGATGGCATAGCCCGCCGCACGCTCGACCTCCTGGGGTGTGCCCAGCAGCATTACGTTGATCGTAGGGAAATGCCCCCTGACCCGCGCCACGGGGGGCGGGGTTGGGGGTGGAGGCATCACAGCGCCAGGCGCGCTACACGACCGCTGAGGAGCGATAGGGCCAGTGGTGAGGGGCGACGACCGGAAATGGCCAGACTCCAGCCCCTCCATAGGAAAGAACGCCGGAGGGGGGGGCTGGGGCAACACGGCAACGGCAGCCCGGGCTGCCCGAACGCGAGTCTGAACAGCCACTGCCGGCAGGCAGGGCGGCGAGCCCGCGACCGGCCATGACCCGGCGAACGAGCACCCTGCCAGCGCGCTAGTGCCAGGCGAACGCCACACCCGAGCAAGGCTGCCAGCCCCACAACCGGACTCTGGCATGCTTGTTGCCACCCCCCGGGCGATAGCCCTGCGGAGAATCGCCCATGCCTGAGGCCCCACCGTCAGAGGCCACCCGGGAAGTGCCCCAGGGGCCTTCTTGCCCCTTGGAGCCGGTGTCAGCTCTGGGGACGCCCGGCCCCCAGGACGCACTGGTCGAAGTCGAGCTCATAGCCGCCCGCGGACCCGACTCGGCGCTGGAGTACCAGCAGCGTCCCGCGAGGAGGGCGCTGGCAGCATTCCGATACCGGGACTTTCGCCTCTACTGGACGGGCCAGCTCGTGTCACTCGTGGGCACCTGGATGCAGGTCGTCGCCCAGAGCTGGCTGGTGCTCGAGCTCTCCGACTCGGCGCTGGCCCTGGGCCTGCTGACGGCGCTCCAGTTCCTCCCCATCCTCTCGCTCTCGGTCTTGGGTGGTGTGCTCGCCGACCGGCTTCCTCGCCGCGCGCTGCTTCTGGCGACCCAGCCCGCGGCCATGGTGCTGGCTGTGACCCTGGGGATTCTGACGCAGACAGGGGCAGTACGCATCGAGCACGTAATGGCGCTTGCAGTCCTCCTCGGCGTGGTGAACGCGGTCGATATGCCCACGCGGCAGGCCTTCATCGTCGACCTCGTGCGACCGGACGACCTCTCCAACGCCATCGCGCTGAACTCGGCGGCGTTCAACTCGGCGCGCCTGGTGGGACCGGCGATAGGTGGCCTGGCCATCGGCGTTATAGGCCTCGCGGGGACCTTTTTCCTGAACGGAGTCAGCTTCCTCCCCGCGATTGCCACGCTTCTGGCGCTGCAGGCTGGCCGGGCGCCAGCAGCCTGCCCGGCAGAGCGAATCCCGGTGCTGGAGGACCTCCGGGAGGGCTTCCGTTACATTGTACGGACCCCCCTGGTGCGGCTGGTCATCGCCATGGTTGCGCTGGTAGGTACCTTCGGGCTGAACCTGGCGGTTCTCGTGCCGGTGCTCGCCCGGAGCACCCTGAGGGTAGGAGCTTCCGGGTACGGCTATCTGGCGGCTGCTGCCGGGGCAGGGTCGCTCTCGGCAGCGGCCCTCCTGGCCTCCCTTGCCCGGACGCCCTCCCCCTCCGTGCTGTTGGTTGCGGCGGCTGCGCTGGGCATCCTGGAGGTGGTGGCGATTGCGGTCACGCAGTTGCTGCCCGCCGTGCTCCTGCTCTTCGCTATCGGCTTCGCGATGGTCTTCTTCGTGACCCTCGCCAACACGCTGGTACAGAGTGTGGCGCCTCCTGCCCTCCGGGGCCGGGTGATGAGTGTGTACACGACCGTCTTTGCGGGGACGACCCCTCTGAGTAGCCTCCTCGCCGGGACGCTGGCCCAGGCCTTCAGCGCCGGGACGGCGTCGCCCACCGCCACGCCCACTCGGGCCAGCGCCAGCATGGACAGGTCGTTC
>JAIMBM010000736.1 GCA_023511475.1 Anaerolineae bacterium | reverse complement strand
TCCTCGTAGCGCCGCATCGCCGCCTCGATCTCTGCCTGCGCCGCGGCCGCAGGCTCCCACCCGCGCGGCTCGACGCCGACCCCCTCGAGGTCCTTATAGACCTGGAAAAAGTGCGCCACCTCCGCCAGAAAGTGCCGCGGCACGTCGGAGAGGTCCTGATAGTCGGCGAAAAGGGGGTCCGTGGCGGGCACAGCGAGGACCTTATCGTCGGGGATGCCCCGGTCCAGCAGCCGGAAGATGCCCAGAGGTCGTGCCTCTATCACGCAACCCGGGAAGGTCGGCTCGCTGACCATGACCAGCACGTCCATGGGGTCGCCATCCTCGGCGAGCGTGCGAGGGACGAGGCCATAGTCGCCGGGGTAGTACAGCGCCGAGTAGAGGACTCGGTCCAGCTTGAGCACGCCGAGGTGCTCATCGTACTCGAACTTGTTGCGGCTGCCTTTGGGGATCTCGACGACCACGTGTACCGTGCGTGGGGGGTCAGGCCCTACGGGCAGATCGGTCCAGAGATTCGACTGCAGCCCCATCGATCCTCTCAAGCTGCCTCCTTTGATGCACTGCAGCGTCCACAGCAGGAGCCATACCACGCTCCGTCGGGCAGGTGACGCTATCGGCGGATGAACAGGCGGTAGATGGGCCGGTCGCGCCCGCCCAGATCGTACTTGTACCGCTCGTTGCCCTGCATAAAGTCGAACTCGCGCCGTCCTTCCTCGATGGCCTTGCGAATGCGATGGCCAAAGAGCACGATGCCGGGGCTCAGCGTCTGCCAGGTCCGCGGGTCAAAGCCCGAGTTGTACACGAGGACCACCTCGGCGTACCGGAAACAGAAGATGCTCGCCGCCGGCTTCCCGTCGAGGGTGAGGAAGCTCAGGTCGAGCCAGCCGTTCTCCAGCGCCATGCTCGCGACCAGTCCAAAGAAGCGGCGCATCCGCGGATCGCGCATGAAATCGGCCTTGTCGGGCGTTGAGGCCTCGTGCAGGGCGATGAATGCAGTGAGGTGCCTGTCGAGCGCGTCTCCATCCGTGACCTCAAAGACCTCCACCTCGGCCGTGCGTGCCGCCCGGGCCATCTTGCGGCGCAACTCGTGCCGCTCTTTCCTGCCGAGGAGGGCGAGATACTCCGACCAGGTCGGTGGCAGGGCGATGTAGGGGCAGACGTCTTCCTGCACCACCTGCACCTCAAAGCCGGCTTCCCTTGCCAGGTCGCGAAAGGCTGCCACAGTCGGGGAGGAGGCCGGCAGGCAGTGGAGATCGATCCACTCCCAGCCCTCCTCCCGGAGCACCGCCTCAAAGATCGCGCGGTGCACCTCCGGAGCGTGCGCCCGGTCGACAACCAGGTCCAGATAGTCCGAGACCTCGGTGCCCCCCACGAACAAGAGCGTGCTGTGGGGCGTGGCCTCTGGCCGCGGCACCGGCCGCTCGTAGCTCAGGTCCGGCACGGGCTGCCGTGCGTCGGCCTCCACCGATGCCAGGAAGAGGGGGGCAACGCCCAGGAGATTGCCGCCTTCGTCACGCACGGCCATGAGCCTGAGCGCTCCCTCCCGGCCAAAGACCTTCCACCACGTTCCCAGCCACTCCGGCCGCAGGAAGAGCGTATCGACGGCGCTGCGGGGCAAGAGCGCTGCCCACTCGTCGCGCAGGGCGTCGAACGCCGAAGGATCCGTGTGTACCTCGACATGCATGGGCCTATTCCCTGAGCTCTACAATCAGACGGCAACAGGCCTCGCCCTTCGCCAGGGTCGCGGGGACGCGGAGCTGGAGGGGCGTCTCGCTCAGCATGCCATGGTCCCCCTCCATGGCGATATCACAGAGCTGTGCGAGCTCCTCCTCGCTGGCGCCCAGCCGCTTCCATGCCTCGACCAGCGGGCAGTAGCGGAAGCGTATCTCGCAGCGCCCGGGCGACCGCTCGGCGACCTGTTTCTCAAAGATCTCCTGCCGGCCGGGTCGCATCTGATGCTCGACAAAGTCCTCGGGCAAGCGCATCGGCCCGCCAGCCCTGCCCTTGACCTGTCCGTATCGAAAGATGGCGCGCCGGGCGACGGCCTCAGCCTGTTCACTGCCAAAGGCAGCCTGCATCTCCTTGAAGAGCAGGTACAGTTACAT
>JAIMBM010000735.1 GCA_023511475.1 Anaerolineae bacterium | reverse complement strand
GCCCCTGTAGCTCAGCGGATAGAGCAGCGGCCTCCGGAGCCGTGTGCGGCAGTTCGAGTCTGCCCAGGGGTACTCTTGCGTGATCCCCCATCAGTACTTGTTTCCGGCAGTGGTCCGCCCCTTCCCCTGCCAAAAGGGCGGTCGCCAGGGTGAGCAGTTTCCCCATGTTACGCCCCCAGTTCGGTCACGGACCAGCCCTCCTACCGAGGGCGCAACGTCCATCACAGGCCTTCTCTTCTGAAGGCCCACGGAGGTGCGTCCATGGCCATCGAGCAACTGAAGGTCCGCGAGATCGTGAAGCAAGCAGTGGGGAAAAGCCTCGACGTCCCCGAGTTCCAGCGTGATTTTGTCTGGGACGCGGACCAGGTGCGGAGGCTGGCGGAGTCTCTGCACCGAGACTACCCTGTCGGCTCGTTCCTGCTTTGGGACTCCTCGCAGTATCAGCAGTCGAAAGAATCGTTAGGAACTGAGTCGTCTCTGTGGATCGTCGATGGCCAACAGAGAACAACCGCCCTCTGTCTCATCTTCGGCATGAAGCCCTACTGGTGGCCCGATGCCGAGAAGTGGAACAGGGCCCTGCAGAAATATGATATCCTCGTGAACGTGCTGCCAGACCGCGACGATGGGAGGCTGGAGTTCGCACTCTCCAACCCGATCCGTAGCAAAGATCCGCGCTGGGTCAGCCTTCGCGATGTCCTCAGCAAGCCAGGCGTGGCGGAGCTCACGCAGTTGGCCAGCGAGATCGCAAAGCGCGCTACCACAGACCCCGAAGAGCGTATGACATTACTGGCGCACGTGAACGGACGCCTGAACCAACTGTGGCAGCTTGGTGAGCGACTCATCCCGGTCGTCAAGATCTCGCACGAGGTCGAGGATGTCGCGGAGATCTTCGCCCGCGTCAACCAGGCCGGCACGCGGGTGAAGGAAGCAGACGTCGTGCTTGCGCTCGCAGCCGTGCATAACCCGGGTTGGGTGCGCGAAGAGTACGGGCCGGTACGCAGCGATCTGGAGGACCGAGGTTGGGATCTCGATGCCGGCGTCTTCATCCGCACCATGACAGGCATTGGATACGGCCGGGCGAGACTGAGGGACGTGCCGAGCAGCTTTTGGCAACCGGACAACCTGGCCGGTGCCTGGGATGCCGCCCGGGACACCATCGCCGACGTGCTCAAATGGTTCGCCGGATACGGCGTTCTCTGCTCAGACCTGCTTCCTTCGACCAACGCCCTCATCCCGCTCTTCGTGCCGCACAGGCGCTGGAAAACAGCGCCGGGCTACTCGTTCGGCAAGGCGCTGCGCTGGTTCCTGCTGGCGAGCCGCGACGGACGCTACAGTGGTTCTGCCATCACTGCTCTTGACGAGGATGTCCGCGCAATCAACGAGGCGTCGACTTTCGACGCCGCGTTGGACGCGTTGCTCCGCCGGCTGCGTGTCTCGCACACCCTGGATGCTGAGGAGTTCCTCTCGCGGTACGACCGGGCGGGGAATCGTTTCCTGCGCCTGATGCTCTACCTCGTGTTGTATCAGCGCGGAGCCAAGGACTGGGTCGATGGAACCGCTCTGGGCTACGACAAGACCGGGAGCCCCATCACGACCGGCTACGAGCCGCAGTGGCATCACATCTACCCGCGCAACCTTCTGAGGAAATGCGGCGTTGGAGAGGACGACATCCAGGCTCTCGCAAACATCACGGTCCTCAACGAACGCACCAACGCTAACCGGGTGTCGGGCAAGGAGCCCTGGCACTACATCCATCAACTGCGCGTACCCCCTCACGCCCTGCGGGAGCACCTGATCCCAGAGAGCTTCATCCTGCCCACGGACGACCCGGAGCCCCTGAAACAGCAATGGGACACAGCGCACTACGTTACGTTTGTGGTTGACCGGGCAGAGTTGCTCGGCCGCGAAGCCAACGCTTTCCTTCACAGGCTTGAGACCACATGAGCCAGGACAGGCGTGCTGCTGGAAGTCCCATGGCAAAGCGTTTGCGTCGGGACCTAGCCCCTTGTTAGACAACCTCGCAAGGCTTGACCGGAGTCGGCGGCGAGAGTTGGCCTCCGGACGACGGGAGGCCACGCAGGATGGCTGTCCAGTGGCTCTCCG
>JAIMBM010000734.1 GCA_023511475.1 Anaerolineae bacterium | reverse complement strand
GGGGTTTTTTCTTTTACAACGGGTTTGGAAGTTTTCATTTTCGCAATGCAGTTGTTGGATGATACGTATCATTTACATCTATCCGTGGGTATCAACTTCTTCGTTGGCCAGGGGGGAACCGTTGTCTGGGGCAACATCATGGCCATGGCAGTGTTGATCGTGGTACCGGCGCTTATCATATTCCTTTTCCTCCAGCGCTACATGGTGGCCGGCCTCACTGCGGGAGCGGTCAAGTCGTGACCATCCTGCTGAGGCGACCAGAACCACTGCTAGCCCCCACCCACACAGGAAAGCTCCGCCATGAACGCGAAAGAGAACGCCCTGCGCATCATACACTTTGACCACCCGGAGCGCGTCGTGACGGGGCCGCCCATATACGAGCTGCTCTACTACGGCGTCAACCATGAGGGATTCGACGGAGGCGGCCACGACAGCCCCGTGGGCACGAGTTGGACCGACATCTGGGGCACGGGGTGGCACAAAGAGCTCGCGGGAGTCATGGGGTTCCCGCGCCACAATCCGCTGGCCGAAACGGCTGCACTCAAGACCTACCAGTGGCCAGACCCCGACGACGAGCGCATCTGCCAGCGCATCTACGACCTGGCTGCACAGCGCCCTGACCGGGATAGCTTTCTCACCGGCAGCCACCGGGACGCGCTCTGGGAAAAGGCCTACATGCTGGTGGGCATGGAGAACATGATGGTGTACTTCCACACCGAGCCCGAGTTCGTGCGGGAAGTGCTCCATCGCATCATGGACTTTCAGATCGGGATCGCCCGGCACTATCTCAAGCTGGGCGTCGAAATGGTACGCCTCTCTGACGACCTTGGCACTCAGAAAGGCCCGCTCCTGAGCCCGCGCATCGTGCAAGAGTTTCTGGTGCCCGAATACGAGCGGCTCTTCAGCCTGTACCGCGAGCGCGGTGTCCTCGTCGATTTTCACTCCTGCGGCAATGTGGAGGCCTTTGTCCCGGTCTTTATGCGCCTCGGGGTCAGTATCCTCAACCCGGTCCAGGCCACAGCCAACGACCTCGACAAGGTCCGGTCGATGACCCGTGGCCGGATGGCGCTGCGGGGCGGGGTCAGCTCCGCTCTGCTCATGGAGGGCCCGCCCGAGCGCATCGCCCGCGAGGTGCAGCAGAGAATCTGGCAGCTGGGGCGGGAGGGAGGCTACTTCTGCGCTCCTGACCAGGGCCTGCCCTTCCCCCAAGCACATATTGATGCTCTGACCGCAGCCGTTGACGAGTACGGCCGCTATCCCCTGAGCCCTCCCGCGGCCTGAGACTACGAAGGGAGCAAGATACGTGTCACTTCCCCCCGACTATCCCGAACGCGTCTACGCCGGCGTCCTCGGCAAGATCATCGGCGTGTACCTCGGCCGGCCCTTTGAGGGCTGGAGCTATGAGCGGATCACCGCCGACCTGGGCGAGGTCTGGTACTATGTGCACGAGCGCCTCGGCAAGCCGCTGATCGTGACCGACGACGACATCGCCGGAACCTTCACCTTTCTCCGCGCCCTGGAGGACTATGGCTACCCTCGCGATCTGACCCCCGCCCAGACCGGCCAGACGTGGCTGAACTATCTCATCGACCGGCGGACGGTCCTGTGGTGGGGCGGCCTGGGACGCCGCCGAGGCCGAGGCGATGGCGGTGGTGATCGGGATCGTGTGTGGCGTGGCGGCCGGGATCCCCACCTCTGTCTTGTTGTTGATAGCCCTGATTCACCGAGACCGGCAAAGAGCGGAAGAGGCCGAGCGTCAGACCAGGCAAGCGAACTATCCGCCGGTGGTGGTCATCCAGGGAGGAATGCCCCAGGCGTTTCCCCCCATGCCGCCGGCGGGCTATTGGCCGGCACCGATCTCCCCGGCTCGAACCGGCCGGCGACGGCAAAATGTGGGTCGATCCGCATTTCCGCAACCGGCTTTGCCAGGAAGGCATGGATGGTTTCGAGCAAGTGATTGGCAAAATCGACGGCCAATGCCTGCGCGAACTGCGCATCCGCGAGAATTGGTATCTGCCGCCGGCTGGCACTGGCGGCGGGCCGTGGTTGGCTCGCCGTGGGGTTACTCCTCCCTCCCACACTTGGGGCAGACCCACCGGCATGGGAACAGGAGCAC
>JAIMBM010000733.1 GCA_023511475.1 Anaerolineae bacterium | reverse complement strand
GGGGGTCGGGGGTTGGGGTACCTCTCTGGCAAGGGCTAAGACACGGGCATCGGCGCAGACTGTCCGCCCCTGAACCGCCTCGGGGAGGGGGCAGCGGGGGTGGGGGTCCTGGCAGCAGCACAGATAAGCCTGCCCCCAGGGTGGACCAGACCCCCCTCGGAGGCGCGAGTTTCTCTCCTCGCAGAATAGTGGTATGATACAGCCATGGCCCGGGCCTCGCCCGGGCCGGGATCGGGCACCGGTCGAGACGGAGGAGAAGAAGGATGAAGAAGGCACTGATGCTCTGGGGCGGGTGGGACGGCCACGAGCCTCGCCAGTGTGTGGAGATTTTCGCGCCCTTCCTGAGGGAGCAGGGCTACGAGGTGCGCATCTCCGACACGCTCGACGTGTACCTCGACGAGCCCTACATGCGCTCGCTGGACCTGATCGTGCCCGTCTGGACCATGGGCACGATCACGCCGGAGCAGGAGAAGGGCCTCCTCGACGCCATCCGCAGCGGCGTCGGCATCGCCGGCTGGCACGGCGGGATGTGCGACAGCTTTCGCAACAACACCGAGTACCAGTTCATGACCGGCGGACAGTGGGTTTCCCACCCAGACGGCATCACCGACTATCTGGTGAACATCATCCGCCACGAGGACCCCATCACCGAGGGGCTCTCGGACTTTTGGATGCACTCCGAGCAGTACTACATGCACGTCGACCCTGCCGTCGAGGTCCTCGCCACCACAACCTTTCACAGCCCCAACTATCCCTGGATCGAGGGCGTGGTCATGCCGGTCGTCTGGAAGAAGGTCTGGGGGCAGGGCCGGGTCTTTTACACCTCGCTCGGCCACGTCGCGCGGGATTTCGACGTGCCCGAGGCGCGCGAGATCGTCAAGCGTGGCATGCTCTGGGCCAGCCGCTAGGTGGGCTCGGAGCGGCCGTTTCCGGTCGCAGGAGCGTTGACATCCATGGATCCCGTCAAGGTCGGACTGGTCGGCTGTGGCAACATCAGCAGCATCTACTTCCAGAACTGCCTCCGCTTCCCCATCCTCAAGCTAGTCGCCTGCGCGGACCTGATCCCCGAGCGTGCGCAAGCCAGAGCGCAAGAGTTCGGGGTCGAGGCGCGCTCGGTTGAGGGCATCCTCGCGGACCCCGAGATCGAGGTCGTGCTGAACCTGACGATCCCCAAGGCCCACGCCGAGGTGGCCTTGCAGGCCCTCGAGGCCGGCAAGTCCGCCTACAACGAAAAGCCCCTCGCGATCACCCGCGAGGATGGGCGGCGGATGCTCGAGCTCGCCCGTGCCAGGGGCGTGAGGGTTGGCTGTGCGCCGGACACCTTCCTCGGTGCCGGCATCCAGACCTGTCGGAAGCTGATCGACGACGGCTGGATCGGCGAGCCGGTCGCGGCGACAGCGTTCATGACCTGCCACGGCCACGAGAGTTGGCACCCCGATCCCGAGTTCTACTACAAGGTCGGCGGCGGGCCGATGTTCGACATGGGCCCCTACTACCTGACGGCGCTCGTCTCTCTGCTCGGGCCGGTACGTCGGGTCACCGGCGAGGCCCGCATCACCTTCCCCGAGCGCGTGATCACCAGCCGGCCAAAGTACGGCACCGTGATCAAGGTGGACGTGCCCACGCACGTCGCCGGAGTGCTCGAGTTTGCCAGCGGCGCCATCGGCACCATCATCACCAGCTTTGACGTCTGGCATGCCGAGCTGCCGCGTATCGAGGTCTACGGGTCGGAGGGCACGCTCTCCGTCCCCGACCCCAACGGCTTTGGCGGGCCGGTGCGCCTGCGCCGTGCCGGGGCGGAGGAGTGGAGCGAGATACCCCTCAGCCACGGCTACAGCGAGAACAGCCGCGGCCTCGGCGTGGCCGATATGGCTTACGGGCTGCGCTCGGGGCGCCCGCACCGCGCCTCCGGCGAGCTTGCCTACCATGTGCTGGACATCATGCACGCCTTCCACGACGCAGCGCGCGAGGGCCGGCACCTGACGCTCAAGAGCACCTGTACGCGCCCCGCACCCCTGCCCATGGGCCTCGCGCCCCGGACGCTGGACCCGTGAGCGGCGGTGCCAGTGCACCAGACCCCCCAACCAGGGGGTTGCGCCGGGAGGTGGCACAGCGGAGGGG
>JAIMBM010000732.1 GCA_023511475.1 Anaerolineae bacterium | reverse complement strand
AGCAGAGCCCGAGATACCCATAATCGTCTTCTCCCTCCCCGAGGCGGACGGCTCAGCGTCCGCCTCGGGGAGGGAGAAAGGGGGAGGGAGTTCCCCGACGAGCCGGTAGAAAGGCGATCCCGACGGGCAGAGCTACGAGCAGCCTGCCTGCGTTCCATGCGATGAACGCGAGTCTGAACACTTACCGCCATTGTTTACGCTTCCAGAGTACAGTGAAAGGCTCCGGCCGGCTCACTCCAGATCCCCGAGGGCATAGAGGATCGCGGTTGCCGCCACGAGCCCGGCGATCTCGGCCCGCAGGATGCGCGGGCCGAGAGTCACAACCCTGATGCCGTTGGCCTGAGCGGTCTGGACCTCCTCCGCGGTCAGGCCGCCTTCGGGCCCGATGAAAAGGCTGATCGAGTAGGGGCGATGGCCGCTCTCGCCGTGCCCTGTGGTGTCGCCCTCGAGGGCCTGTCGGAGGGATGGCCCTCTGGCCTCTTCCCACGGGAGGAGGCTGAGATCGGTGCGGCGGGCTCGCTGGCAGGCGAGCGGCCACATGGTCACGGGAGCGAGGCGCGGCAGCCGCCCCCTCCGCGACTGCTCGGCGGCGGAGCGGATGATCCGCTCCCAGCGCTGGCGGCGTCGCTCCTCGAGGTCGAGGAGGCTCCCCACAATGCAGCGCTCGCACAGCACCGGCACAAACTCGACCACGCCGACCTGCGTGCACTTTTCGAGCACCTCGTCGAAGCCCTCCCCCTTGAGGACCGCCTGGTAGAGGCTGATCTTGGCCCGCGGCTCGCCGGTCGCGAGCACTCTGCGGACGATGCGGCCTTCGACGTGCTCGGGCCCGAATGCGGTCAGCTCGGTCTCGTAGGCCCAGCCCGAGTTGTCCAGCAGGAGCACGTGGTCGCCGGGCTGCATGCGCAGGACGCGTCCGATGCGGTGAGCGGGCTGGCCGGTGAGGCGCACGGGCTCGCTCTGCAGCGTCTCCGGTGGGACGAAAAAGCGGTACACCGACTAACCACGCTCCTTGCGCGGATGGCGCGCCTCGAGCGCCACCCAATCCCCCTCGCGCCAGTGGCGGACCGGCTCGAGCCCGGCAACGCCCAGAGCGCGCTCGACAGCCTGCAGACGGCTCTCGATGATGCCCGAGGCGACCAGCCACCCCCCGGGTGCCATATGGCGGGCCAGGTCCGGCGAAAGCCGGGCGATGATCTCGGCCAGGATGTTGGCCACGACTCCGTCGAAGGAGCCGCGATAGGCATCGTCAACCGAGCCCTGTAGCACCTGCACCTGGTCGCTGACGCCGTTGAGGGCCACATTCTCCCGCGCGGTGCGCACGGCTACGGCCTCGATGTCTACGGCCAGCACCTGAGCCCCGAGCCGGGCCGCCGCGATGGCCAGAATGCCCGAGCCGGTCCCAACATCGAGGATGCGCATTCCCGGCCGGACAAGCTCCTCCATGGCCCTCAGGCACAGCTGGGTGGTCGGGTGGAGGCCGGTGCCAAAGGCCATTCCTGGGTCGAGCGTCACCACAATCTCGCCCTCGGCAGGGGTGTATGGTATCCACGATGGGACGATGCGGATGCGTTCGCCGATCCGCAGCACCTGATAGCCGGACTTCCACGCCTCGGCCCAATCGGCGGGACCCAACTCGCGCACCTCTGCTGCAGCCAGAGGGTACAGCCGGCCGAGGTGCCAGAGCGCCTGCTGAAGGGCCTCGAGCCGCGAGCTCTCGCCGGCGGGCAGGAAGGCCTTGGCCACGCGGCGCACGCCAACGCCCTCGCCCTGCACCGCGCGCAACACACCCTGCTCGGCGACGCTCGGCGCGAGCGGGACCTCCTCAATAACCGCGCCGCCCTCTCCGTACTGCTCGAAGAGGGCGCTCACGGCTTCGGCGGCCTCGCCATCGACCGCCACGCTTATCTCGATCCAGTGCTGACTGCCCGGTTCAGACTCCGAAGGCATCCCTGACCTTCTCGAAAAAGCTTCTGGATTCCTGCGGCGTCACCTCGTAGCCTAGGGACTCGCCCAGCTCCCTGAGTAGCTTTTTCTGCTGCGGCGTGAGGTTGGTTGGCGTGCGAATGTGCACGGTGACAATCTGATCGCCCCGGCCGCCCTGCCGCAGGATGGGAACCC
>JAIMBM010000731.1 GCA_023511475.1 Anaerolineae bacterium | reverse complement strand
GGGAGGGGGAAAGGGGGAGGGGTCCGCGAACACAGGGTCGCTGGGGGCCATTGCGGCGGCTTCTGCGTGATGTTGGGAGGCGCGCGGCGAAAGGCCAAAGTCGAGGGCGCCGGGGATGGGGGCCTTCGCATCAACAGTACAGACAACCCTGCCCCGAAGGTGAACTACACCCACGTGCGAGCCGCCGCCCGGTCGCGACCCGCCTGGTCGAGAGAAGATCAAATGGACCCCCTTGAGACAGTAACGCGGACGCGTTTTGCACGTCCACGTATAATACAGAGGACCATGCGTGAATCTGGCGCAAACAGAGGCGCTACAGGGGTAGTGGTCCATGTGCGATCAAGAGGGAGTTGCGGAGGGAGCCTGTTCCCGGGCGGACGCGGGAGCGCCCCGGGTTGGCTCGTCGGACGATAGTGGGGTGGACGCGTGCCGTGAGGCCACGCGATGTGTGAGGCAGATGTGCCGGCTGGTCGCCCTTGGCCGGCGCCTGAGCTCCACCCTGGAGTTGGATACCCTGCTACAGACCATCGTGATCGAGGTGCAGGGCGCTTTGGGTTGCCGCCTCGCCGTCCTCGGGCTCCTGGAAGGCGAGCAGCTGCGGCCGGCTGCCGCCGCCGGCCCAGACGGGCCTCTGCCACTTCCAGCGGACGCCACCATCAGCTACGGGCGGGGCGTTGCCGGCTGGGTGTGCCGGCGCGGAACGCCGCGTTTGGTGCCCGACGCGAGCGTGGATCCCGACTACTATTGTCCGCCCTCCTGGCAACATCTCGGCATTCGCTCTGCGGCGGCCGTGCCGGTGCGGCTGAACGGGGAGATGCTGGGCGTCCTCGCTGCTGAGAGCGAGCGCCCCAACGCTTTCGATGCGCAGCACATAGAGTTCCTGCAGAACGTGGCCGACCTGGCCGCCGCGGCCATCAGCAATGCGCGCACGTACGCCCAGTCGGAGCAGCGGGCAGCGATGCTGCGGACGCTCCTGCGCACGACGCAGCAACTCAACTCTACGCTCGATCTGCGCCGGCTGCTGCAGGTCATTGCCGAGCAGGCGCGCAGCCTCATTGAAGTTGACCGGTGCATCATCTTCCTGCTGAACCGGGCAACCGGCATCCTCACACCGGTCGTCGCGCTCGACCCCTACGCCGATCAGGTGCTGGGCATGACGGTCAGGCTGGGCGAAGGGGTCACGGGCTACGTCGCCCAGACCGGCGTCGGCGAGGTTGTGAACCATGCCGAGCGCGACCCCCGCGCTCTGACCGTGCCTGGGACGACGCGAGACCCCGAGTCGCTGCTTGCCGCTCCGCTGCTCTTCGAGGGCAGAGTGATCGGGGTCATGACGCTCAGCCGTATGGGGGATCGGGGCTTTACCAGCACCGACCTGGAGCTCCTGAGCAGCTTTGCCAGCCAGGCGGCTGTCGCCGTGGAGAATGCCCGCCTGTACACTGAGAGCTGTCAGCGGGCGCGCGAGCTGGAGCGGGCCCACTCACGGCTGGAGAAGACGCAGAATCAGCTCCTCCAGGCCGAAAAGCTCTCGGCCATCGGCGACCTGGCAGCGGGCATGGCCCACGAGCTGAACAATCCTCTCACCGCCATCATGGGCTTTGCCCAGCTCCTGGAGAGCGAGAACCTCAGCCCAACAGGCCGCTCAGACCTCCAGCGTATCCTTGCCTCCGTCCGGCGGGCGCAGGGGATCGTGGCGAACCTGCTGACCTTTGCGCGGCAGCAGCGCCTGTCGCCGCAGCCGCTGCAGTTGGACGCCCTGGTCGAGCGGATTATCCGCATGCACAGCCACGAGGTGCCTTCCAGCGGCGTGACCGTGCACCAGGAGCTGGAGAGCCTGCCGCCGGTCAGTGCAGACCCCTTTCAGATCGAGCAACTCGTGCTACACCTCCTGCGCAATGCCTATCGTGCCGTCGGCCAGGGAGGGGTGGTGACGGTTCGGCTGAGCAAGCCCCAGAGCGGCATCGTCCGTCTGGAGGTAAGCGACGACGGGCCTGGCATCCCCCCCGACGCGCTGCCGCACGTCTTTGACCCCTTCTTCACCACGCGCGATGTTGGCCAGGGGCAGGGCCTCGGCCTCGCCATCTGCTTCGGCATTGTGCGCGCCCATCGAGGGCGTATCTGGGCGG
>JAIMBM010000730.1 GCA_023511475.1 Anaerolineae bacterium | reverse complement strand
AGCCGTCGCCGGAGCGGCGGTCGGGACGGGCTCAACCGCCGGCGTCGAGAGCACCGGGGCCGGCGTCGGCCGTTCGGCCGCCGGCGGCTCGGCCACCGCGGCAGGCGGCGGCGCCGCTTCGCGAGCGGCGCCGGTCGCCAGCTCGTGGCACTCGACCTCGAAGGACAGGCAGCCGACGAGGTCCATGAACGACTCCGGCACCTCCTCGGCCACGATCACCAGCCGTGGCGGTCGTGTGAAGGCGATGGGGGCATCGGGGCAGAGCCGCCGAAGCCCGTCCGGGAACTGCAGGCACCAGATGTAGGCGTCCAGCATCCCGACCAGCATCTTGTCGGTGGCCACGCTGGCCACGCCGATCAGCACCAGCGTCTGCCGCGCGTCGGCCGCGACCAGATCCACCCCCATCCGCCCCAGCCGCAGGCCGGCCTCGATGATCTGCAGGCCGGGCTCGAGCGCGTCGGCGTGCTGGGCCACGAATCGACGGAGTCGCTCCTGCTTGGCGCTCGATGGTTTCCTGGCGATCAGCGTCATCGCTGTCTCCCTCTCGATCGTCCCGATCCGGATGTCCGCGCCTGTCGTCCTGGCATCACGCGGGCTGCAACGAGGCAAGCCGGATACCAAGGCAGCGGAGGCAATGACCGCGCACGCTTGCCGCACGCCGCCAGCCCGCGGCGCCGGCTCGGCGGGAGGATCTCCCCGGGGAGGCTTCCGGCCGCGGGGACGATCGGCTGATGCGTTTGACTCCCGGCGAGGTGGTTGCCCGGCATGGGTGAGTCTCCCATCCCGCCGTGCAGGATGGCACGGTTGGGCTCTTCATCTCGCGCCCGAACGAGGCGTGGCGACACGCTTGGTCACTTTTCGAGGTGTGGCATTGCTCTTGCCCGGACCAGGCGCGACATCGTGCCCGCCGCCCGGGTGGCGGCGGCGTCGCCCGAGCTGAGGCGAAGCGAGCGGCCCGGCATCGAGGCGTGGCAGTGACCCGTGCTCGCCGCGGGCCGACCCGCCGGCGAGTGGTGAGGGGCAGCGATGAGCGATCTCGTCTTGCGTCCGTTCCTGCGCCGCTGGTGGGCGGCGGTCGTCCTCGGTGGCCTGCTGCTGGGGCCGACCACGGCCGACGCCCAGTCCCCGGTGGCCACCGTGGTCATCTACGAGGTGGCGGAGGCCCTGCAGTTCAAGGGCCCGAAGGCCGCCACCAGCCCCACCGAGCTCCGGCGCCGCCTGGCCGAGGCCACCCTGCTCGGCAAGGACGTCCAGGGGCGGGAGGGCACGGTCTTCGCCGGAGCGCAGTTCATCATCGTCGACGCCCAGTCCAACGTCGACCTGCGTACCGGTGTCGGCCCCATCCGCGGGACGTTCGATCTCCTGGTGGACACCGACCCCACGCGCGAGTCTCTCGACACGCTCGTGATCACGGCCTCCGGATCGCTCCGGGGCACCCTGGACCTCACGACAGCCGTCGACGGGTACGCCGGTGCCCACGGGCGCTGGGAGGCTCGTCGAGCCCGGGCGCGGGGTACGTTCAACGGCGTGTTTCTGATCCCGTTCCTGGTGGTGGATATGGTGGTCCATCACTACGAGCCGAAGACCCACTCCCAGCGCTTCCAGGCCCGGATCTGGGGCTGGAGCTGGGGCACCTGGCAGCACATTCTGGTGTTCGACCGGGGGCGCTGGCTGCGGGAGTCTATCCAGTATGGAGAGTGTCAGGTGACTCCGGTGGATCCGGCCAGGTGGCTCGAAGATCTCCCGGTCCACTGCATGGCGGGGGCGGCGTGATGGCCGCCCTCATCCGTGATTGGGCATGCGGCTGCCGGATCGTGGTGTCCCTCGAGGAGGGTATAGACGAGCGTCATGCCTGTCCCGAGGCGGATGCGCTCCTGGCGCAAGAGGAGGAGGCGATATGGCTCGCCTCCATGACCGGCGAGCCGGAGGATCAGAGGCGCGCGCGGGAGCTCGGCGAGCGCGTGCGGGAGCACTTCCGTAAGTACGGTCCGCCGGTGGAGGAGAGGCGATGAGGATCGACTACCAGCACGACTCTCTGCAGGAGATCCTCCTGAAGCAGCGGGAGAGGATCTGCGCGCTCGAGGAGGCCATGGTGCGTCAGGCCGACCGGATCGCACAGCTCGA
>JAIMBM010000729.1 GCA_023511475.1 Anaerolineae bacterium | reverse complement strand
CGGGGCCGCGGTGGCGGCGTCAGGGGTGGGGGCCTCCGCGGCACGGCAGCTTATGACAGGAATTGGCCTGCCGAAGCTTGACGTGCTGGTGTCCGCAGCATCGCCGGGCGCGACAAGGGCTATCGAGTGCCCTACCCCCTATGGCCTGAGCATGATCTTGATCGCCTCGCCACGGCGCAGCAGGTCAAAGGCCTGCGGCGCCTCCGACAGCGGCATCGCCGCGCTCAGAAGCACCGAAGGCCGGACAACGCCACGCTCCAACATGCGGATGGCCTTTGGGAAGGTATGAGTGCCGATGTAGGTGCCCAGGACGCTCAGCTCGCGCCTCGTTATGTCGTACTGGTGCACCGCAGGCCGGGCACGGTCGTTCATCCCAAAGAGCACCACCCGGCCCCCCACCGCAGCCACGTCAACGGCCTGATCGAAAAGCGATCCGACAGCATCGACGGCCACGTCCACGCCTCGGCCACCGGTCCGCTCGCGTATCTGGGCGACGGCACCGCCCGACCGGGCATCTACCGGCTCGCAGCCGATCCAGGCCGCCGCTTCGAGGCGCCGGGGCACAAGGTCCACCACAAAGATGCGCCCGGCCCCCATGCCCCGCAGCACCAGCGCAAACAGCAGCCCGACCGGCCCCCCTCCGAGGATCGCCACATCCTCGCCGGGCTCCAGGCCTGTCCGCGCCGTTCCACCCACGATGCAGGATAGCAGCTCGGCAAAGACCGCCTCCTCGGTCGGCAACTCGGGGCTGATGCGGTGCAGGGCCCGACGCGGCGCCACGTTGTACCGGGCAAAGCCGCCATCCAGGTAGATGCCCAGTGTGGTGAACCGGGCACACTGATTCGGCCGGCCGGCCAGGCAGGCCGCGCAGAACCCGCAGGCCAGGTTGGGCGCCACGACCACCCGGTCCCCCGGCCGCAGGTCGGCCACGGCAGGCCCCGCCTCCACCACGCGGCCTACGTACTCGTGGCCAAGGATCACCCCTCGCGTGGCCGGATGGCCCGGCGGGTCCTCGAGGATGTGCAGGTCGGTGCCGCAGATGCCTGCGCCCTCGACCTCGAGCAGCACATCATCGGGCGCACGCACGGTCGGCACCGGTCGCTGTTCGAGGCGCGGCTCGCCCGGCCCCGCGAACACCACAGCAAGCATGGTCCCTTCCACTGGATCGCTCCTTCACTCCCACAGGCTGGCTGACGGCCTGCCCCCAGCTAGGGGATGCACACCATAGTCTTGCCTCTGGACCGGTCGGTCGAGGCCTGGATCGCCTCGACCGTCTGACCGAGGCCATAGCGAGCGGTGATGACCTGCGTCAGATCGATCAGGCCCGCAGCCATCATGCTGATGACATGCGGGAAGATGCCATTGCCCGAGTGCCCCTGCGAGCCAAAGAACTGGGCGTGGCGCACCTGGAAGCGCTCCAGATAGATGGGCACCGACCTGGCAGCCCTCCCGACCTGAGCGATCTTGCCGTTGACCGCGAGGGCCAACTCCATCTCGGGAACCGTGACCTCAGGTGCGCCGGCCGCCTCGACCAGGAGATCTGCCCCAAGGCCGCGCGTGAGCTCGAGGATGGCCTCGTGCGGCACGACCTCTCTGGGGTCCAAGGCATAGTCGGCCCCGACCTTGAGCCCGAGCTCGCGCCGGGTCGCCGAGGTTTCGAACACGATCACCCGGGCGGCCCCTGCGGCTTTGCACTCCGCGGCGGCGGCGAGCCCGATGGGTCCCTGCCCAAAGATGGCCACGTTCCCCCCGGGCGGAAAGCCGCCCGCGCGCACGAACACGCAGTTGTAGGCCACGCTGCACGGCTCGACGAGGGCCCCAGCCTCGAACAGGCGCTGACCCGGGTAGCGCTCCTCCAGCTCATCGAGCTTCCAGCAGTACTTGGCCCCGATGGCGATGTACTCCGCGAACGCCCCCGGAATGGTGAAGCCGATCTCCTCGAGGTTCAGACACTGGTTCGGGAACCCGTCGCGGCAGGGACGACAGTGACCGCACCAGATCATCTCTTCGGCCGTGACTTGGTCGCCGACGACCAGGTCATCCACTGCGCTTCCTACCTCCACAACCTCGCCTGAGAACTCGTGGCCGAGGATGACGGGGAACCTGGTCAGGCCCGGGTACAGAAT
>JAIMBM010000728.1 GCA_023511475.1 Anaerolineae bacterium | reverse complement strand
CCTATAAAGAATGGCCCCTCCCCCGAGCGGGCGCGCCCGCGCGGGGGGGGGGTTGGGGGGGGGGCGGCGCCGCGCAGACCGTGATATTGGGCCTCCGGAGGAGGTCGACGGGGGACAGCTGATAGTAGCATCAGAGGGTCGGACTCGCGCCTCCAATGGAGCTCCCCGCCCCCGGCGCCTGGATGTCCGCGCTCATGACGGGGGAGGTACGGGGGCACCTGTGCCGCCGCGCCAGCGCAAAGCGGAGGGAGAGATGCAGAGCCACACGCCGCAAGGGGACCTCAACCGCGAGGCCCAGGACATCTGGGATGCGAACGCCGCCTACTGGGACGCCCGGATGGGCGAAGGCAACGACTTTCAGCGCTACCTCGTCGGCCCGGCGACGGAGCGGCTTCTGGCCCTGCGCCCGGGCGAGGAGGTCCTCGAGATCGCCTGCGGCAACGGCGTCATGGCCCGGCGCATGGCGCAGTTGGGCGCGAAGGTCCTCGCAACCGACTGCAGCCCGACCTTCCTGGAAAAGGCCCGGGCAAGGACGGTCGAGAACGCGGACCGTATCGAGTACCGCCTGGTCGACGCGACCGACAGGGCGCAGCTTCTCGCCCTTGGCCGGCTCCGCTTTGACGCGGCGGTCTGCTCGATGGCGCTGATGGACATGGCCGAGATCGACCCCCTGGCCGAAGCGCTCCCCGGCCTCCTCAAGCCGGAGGGGCGCTTTGTGTTCTCGGTCGTGCACCCCTGCTTCAACAATCCCAGCACGCGCAAAGCCATTGAGGAGGAGGACCGGGAAGGGCATCTCATTGCGACGCGCATTGTCAGCGTCTGCCGGTATGCCAGGCCCTTCCACGCCCGCGGGCTCGGGATGGTCGGCCAGCCCGTGCCGCAGGTATACTTCCACCGACCCATCAACGTCCTCTTCGGCGCCTTCTTCCGCACCGGCTTTGTGCTCGATGGGCTGGAGGAGCCCACCTTTCCGCCGGACGTTGGCCCGGATCGTCCCCTCTCCTGGAACAGCTTTCCGGAGATACCGCCGGTGCTCGTCGCGCGCATGAGGCGGTGGGGGGCACCTCCGGGCTCGATCGGTTGACCTGTGCGCCACCAGCTGCCGTTTGAGGTTCAGGGGCAGACAGCCTTCCGCAGCCAGAGCCGAGGCGAATTGTCGTACGAAGAGACTGTGGGCCGCCTCAAATGGGACGCGTCCGAAGCTTCTAGCCTGATTCCTGTTCGTCCAAAGCGAGGCAGGGCGCGGCTGTGCGCTCGTGAAGCTCTGGGGGCTGGGACCTCCGCTCCACCGCGAGACCCCCTACCGTTCCCCCGAGACGGGGGAACAGGCAGCGGGCACCGCCGGCCGTGGAATGGCCGCAGCAGCCGGAGCAAACCTATCCCCCCGTGTCGGGGGGACGCTGGGGGGTCCGCTCCGCCGCGCCAGAGCGGGACTGTCCGCCCCTGAACCCCGCGCCGCGGGGGCGGGGAATTCGGTTTTGACTGGAGCCCTCCCTGGTGCACGGGGCACAGCATCGCTGCTCCGCAAGCCGAGGCCGACCCCGCCTTACCCTTTCCTTCCCCCGCACACAGACCGGCATGCGCCGCACGGCGTGAGGCAACCTCGAAATCCCTGTCCCCGGTTCCCTCCCTCGATGCTTCTCCGGAGCTCTCGACGGGCCTGTTTGGCTCGGCGCGCGCCTGCCTCAGCGCATGCGCTGCATCAAAGCGGACGATTGTGGGCGCCGACTCGCATTCGCCGCACAGGGCGTGCAGGGCCTCGCGCAGAGGCCGATTCGGGCGCCGGGAGGGGGCTTCCGAGGCGTCGGAGCCCCAGCCGGAGGCCCTGAGGGAAGCCTCTCGAGGCGCCCGCGGAGCGTAAAGCGAAGGTGAATCCTGCCGGGCGCAGGCAACTGGACCATAAGAGGCTGCAGACATAACCGACCGCGCGGTGTTGAAATCGCCCTGCTACCAGGCCCAACGCCTCGCTGGCGCCGCATCGCCAGGCCTGTCGAGCCCTTCTAGCCCCCGCGGCCGTACCTTCGCAAGGACATGATCCCTTCCCCGGCAAGCGTTCAGGGGCGGACAGGGGGCAAGAATCTTTAACAATTGCGCGTGTTTTTGCAGCGTTAAGAGAATTGTGGCATG
>JAIMBM010000073.1 GCA_023511475.1 Anaerolineae bacterium | reverse complement strand
GAGCTCGGCCTGCCCGAGGGGACGCCGCTTGTGAGTTGCCCCCTGCCGAGCATGCGACGCTTTGCGGTGCTCCTGGGGGCGGACGACTACCTCGCCAAGCCCGTGACACGGGAGCACCTTGCTGAGGTGCTGGCGCGGCTGCCGCGGCCCCCACGGAGCGCGCTGATTGTGGATGACGATCCCGACGTCGTCCGGCTCCTCGCGCGGCTGCTCGTCGGATGCTGCCCGGCAGTGCGGGTGTCGGAAGCCTTCGGGGGCCGGGCGGGGCTGGAGGCGGCCCGGGCGCAGCGGCCCGACCTGGTGCTTCTGGACCTCTACATGCCCGAGGTCAGCGGGTATGAGTTTCTGGAGGAGGTCAGGCCAGACCCTTCCCTGGCCGATACATATGTAATCGTCGTCTCGGTGCGACCGACGGAGGAATCGTCGGTGCCGCTGGTTGGGCCTGTGCGCCTCGAGCGGGGGGATGGGTTTTCGTTCACGGAGGTGCTGCAGGTGCTACAGAGCACCCTTCCCGTGATCACGCGACGCTCCGCAGCGGCCCCAACCAGCGCCGCAAGACGGCGAGCAGATCGTCCTGGCGGACCGGCTTGGTGATATAGTCGCTGGCCCCCATCGCGAAGGCGAGGCGTGGCTCGTTGAGCACTGAGCAGATGACTACTGGGATGTCCCGTGTCGCGGGCGTCGCCTTCAGCTGTTGGAGGAGCTCCCAGCCATCGACGCCGGGCATCATCACGTCGAGGGTGATGAGCTGTGGCTGCAGCTCGACGGCGAGGCTGAGGGCACCGGAGGGCCGTGTTGCGCCGACGACAGAGATCGCGTGCCCGGCGACATAGCGCTCGAGAAGCGTCACGATATCGGCGTTGTCGTCGATGACGAGGATCGTCTTGCGGCCGGGGGCGGGGAAGGTGAGGACGGCCTCCCACCTTTCAGCGCCTTCGAGCACCTGCAGGCGGCCTCCCTGTGCCTCGGTGAGGGCCTGCGACACGGCAAGGCCGACGTCATGGGGCGAAGTCGGGGGGTCGGCCCGCGGGTTGCCTCTCGCTCCGCCGACCCGGATGGTCACGTCGTCGTGATTCTGCGAGAGGGCGATCTGCAGGTCCCCGGAGACGGCTCCGCTCAGGGCGTGGCTCAAAATGTTGACGAGGACCTGTCGGAGCATGACTCGATCGGCGATGATCTGGGGCCAGGGAGGGGTGGGTGTAATCTGGACGCGAACAGGCGCCTGCTCCTGCAAGGGCGCCAGCAAGCCGATCACTCCTTCCAGCACTTCGAGCGGCGGGACCGACTCGGTGCGGATCGTCTGCCGGAGGCGCGCTACCTCGGCCCTCACGGCTTCGAGCCGGTCAGCGTCGGCAGCACCGGCCGAAGGCGCGCTATGAGGGCTGCCTCGCATCTCACCCCTCAGCCTGTCTGCGAGGACACTGGCGACGGCCTCGATTCCCTTCTCATGCTCGCGGTAGACCTGTCGTCGGCTCAGGGCAAGGCGGCTTGCGATCTGCCCAATGGTGAGGCCGTCCACATAGCGGTAGGTCAGGATGGCGTGGGCGCGCATCGCATCGGAAGGGGACGCTCCCCGCGTCCCGTTGGGCCGCAGGGCCTCAAGGCACTCGATCAGCAGCCGCCGGAGCTTTTGGGCGCGCGTGACCTGGTCGAGGCTGTGGTCGGCGTCAAGCAGGAGCGCGAGGGGGTGACTCTGCAGGTACGCATAGTCGTAGAGGTGCGACAGGGCGCGTCGCACCAGTCGGGTCAGGGCGCGATCATTGCCGGACCAGATCGACCAGGTTTCGGGCTCGCGGGGAGTGTTCATCAGGACCTACAGTGCCGGTGGCCTCTACTGTGAGGTGAGGGTATGAGGAAAGAGGGCCGATGTCAAGTTGCGGACGGGACGCGTCTTCTCTGGGCGGCGTTCGCAGGGGGCGCCATCCGGCCTGGAGAGGTTCTGATAAGGCCCTTCCCCCTTCAGGGGTGGAGAGACTGCTCATGCTGCGCCGGGAACGCCCCTCTCTCGAGCGGGCATAATGGCAGACGGTTTCGCCTGCGGGAGGCGAACGGAGGCTGTCCGTCCCTGAACCCTCCCTCCTCCGCGGGTGGAGAGGCGGAAATAGGTGGCACTCTTGTGGCACGAAACCTCTGGCTGGGAGAGGCCTTGAGGGGCTATACTGGTTGCGGCAAGCATCGTGGAGGAGACGGCCGTGAACGATCGCGAGCGTTTTCTCGCCTGTCTTTTGGGCGAGCCGGTAGACCGACCGCCGTACTGGCTATACTGGGACCCCTGGCCGACGACATGGCAGCGATGGCAGAGGGAAGGCAAGCCGGCTGAGGTGACCGACCATCGGACCTTCATGGACCCGGACCAGCCGCCCCTCGTGCTGCCGGTCAACTGCGGCCCGTGCCCTGCCTTCGAGCCTGTCATCATCGAGGAGACCGAGGACTATGTCGTGCACATTGACGGGCTGGGGATCAAGCGACGCGACCTGAAGCACTCGATGTCGATGTCCGAGTTTCTCGAGTTCCCGGTGAAGGACCGGCGGGACTGGGAAAGGCTGAAGGAGGAGCGGTTCGATCCGGACCATCCGGACCGACTGCGGGGGCCGTGGCGGGAGCTTGGGGCAGAGTGGATGCGGCGGGGCTATCCCATCCAGCTCGGAGAGTACCCGAGCGTCTCGCTCTACGGCGGCCTGCGATGGCTCCTGGGCGACGAGGAGTGTCTGACCGCTTTCTACACGATGCCTGACCTCGTACACGACATCATGGATCACCTCACATCGCTGTTTCTGACCGTCTTTGAGCAGGTCGTCCACGAGGTGCGCGTGGACATGATCCACATCTGGGAGGACATGTGCGGGCGGCAGGGACCGCTTATCTCGCCTCAACACTGGCGGGAGTTCATGGGGCCGAACTATCGGCGGATCAAGGCCTTCGCTGAGGAGCATGGTATCCCGCTCCTGTCGGTCGATACGGATGGTAACCCGCGTCTGATCGTTCCTCCCATGATGGGGGCTGGAGTTAACTACATCTTCCCGATGGAGGTTGCGGCGGGAGCGGATGTCAACGACTTTCAGACGTCTTTTCCCGGCCTGGCAATGATGGGGGGCATCGATAAGCGGGCACTGGCTGAGGGCCCTGAGGCCATCGACCGGGAACTGGAGCGGATCCGGCCTGCAGTGGAGCGGGGACGGTACATTCCCGATCTCGACCACTGCGTGCCCGACGATGTGTCGTGGGAGAACTACTGCTACTATGCCGAGGCGCTGAAGAAGCTGGTCGGAAAGGCGTGAGGCGCTGCACCGGGAAGGAGGTGAGGTCCCGTCCCAGTCCAGACATGGGTACCAGGATGCTATCCGATAGCTGCTCTGCAGCACCTGCACTGCATCAGGAGGGGTAACAACGATGGCAAGACTGCGCTCCGGCAGACTCTGGCTGTACCGGCTTGTCGCGATCGGTCTGGTATTGGGTCTTTTGGTTGGCTGTGGCACTCCACAGCCGGCGCCGACGAGCCAGCCCGAGGCTACGACGGCGACGGAACCAACAGTCCCGGCGCCGACGGCCGCTCCGGTCACCGGGAAAAAGCTCTCCGGCGAGATCACCGTCCTCGTCTGGAACATCACGCCGGAGATGGACAAGGTCCTCCAGGACCAGGCCGCAGAGTTCGAGAAGACCCATCCCGGCACCAAGGTCAACGTGACGCTCGTGCCCTTTGACCAGTTCAACACCAAGCTGACCCTGCTCATGTCGAGCGGCACGCCGCCCGACCTTGCGGCGATGCCGGGCGACATCATGAACTATGTGCAGCAGGGTCTGGTCGTGCCGCTGGACGAGTACTACAACGCCGATCCCATCTTGAGCGATCCGGCGAAGAGTCGCACCGAGGCCTACGACCTGGTGCGCTTTGACGGCTCTCACATCTATGTTGCGCAGTATGGGCCGTTGTGCGGCATGCAGCTCTACTACAACAAGGAGCTCTTTGACAAGGCGAGCCTCGAATACCCCAATGAGAACTGGACGTGGGACGACTTTAGGGCGGCAGCGCAAAAGCTGACCATCACAGAAGGCGATGAGACGGTTCAGTGGGGCTGCGACCTCGGGTTCCTGGCCGGTTGGAACGGGGGTTGGGACCCGCTCGTGTGGGGCCGCGGCGGACAGCTCTACGACACCAACTTTAACCCCGAAAAGCTGACGCTCAACACCCCTGAGGTCATCGACGCCCTCCAGTGGATGCAGGACCTGATCTACAAGGACAAAGTGGCACCCTCGCCCGCCGTGCAGAGCGTGCTCAGCCAGGCAGGTGGGCCGTTCCTCTCCGGCAAGGTAGCGATGGTCATCGACGGCTGCTGGATGCTATCGGCCTATAAGGGGGCCAGCTTCCCGATCGGCATGACCGTGATCCCCAAGGGGCCGAAGGGACGGTTCCAAACCCTGTGGTACGCGGCGCAGCTCGTCATGTTCCAGGGCAGCAAGAACAAGGACCTGGCGTGGGAGTTTGCCCGCTGGCTGGCCGTGGACCGCAAGGCCAATGAGATGATGGCATCCTCCGGTCAGAACTGCGGGGCGCCCATCGTCCGCGAGTTTGATGAGCTGTACTCGTCGGCGTGGAAGGACGTCCCGGGCGGCGACGCGTGCGTCAAATGTCTGGAAGGCGGGCGCAACGGCTCGCTGTGGACCCCGAACTGGAACGAGATGTGGGATACGATCATCAACCCCGAGTGGGAAAAGTTCATGAACGGGACCATCACTGCACAGGAGCTGGTCACGACGATCGAGCCCAAGATCAATGCCAAGATTGCGGGGCAGTAGTGGAACGGCTGCGGGCATGATCGCCCGCCACGTGTCTCAGCCTGGGGGGAAGAAGCAGCCCCCCAGGCTGAGGGTACCTTCGCCTCTGCGGAGCGAATGGAACGACTGTCACAGATGTAGAGGAAGGCGTGCATGGCCGTACGCTATAGCGGCACGGTAGGGCGGCGGTTCTCGCTGCGAAAGAGGGAGGCCCTGGCCGGGTACCTGTTCATCGCTCCTGCAGTAGTGGGCTTTGTGGTCTTTGTTGCCGGCCCTATCGCCGCCTCCCTGGTTTTCAGCCTGACCGAGTTTCGCCTCATCGTGCCGCCATGCTGGACGGGGCTGGCCAACTATGGGACGCTCGTTCGGGACCCGCTTTTCTGGCAGTCTCTGAACGTCACCATCCGCTACGCGCTGGCAGCGCTGCCGCTGGGGCTGGTCTGCTCGCTGGCCCTGGCGGTCCTGATGAACCAGAAAGTGAAGGGGATCGCTTTCTGGCGGACGGTCTACTATCTGCCGGCGGTGATCTCGGGGGTGGCGGTGGCCGTCCTCTGGACATGGATACTGAACCCGGAGTTCGGCCTGCTGAACGTGCTGCTGCGGTATGTGGGTGTCAAGGGCCCGCATTGGCTGGGGAACACGCGCACGGCACTGCCCTCGCTGGTCCTCATCGGCCTGTGGGGCGTGGGTGGGAACATGGTGATCTACCTCGCGGGGCTGCAGGGCATCCCGACCGAGCTCTACGAGGCGGCCGAGATCGACGGAGCCGGCTCCACGAGCCGGTTCACCCACATCACATTGCCCATGCTCAGCCCCATCATCTTCTTCAACCTGGTGATGGGCCTGATCGGAGTCTTTCAGTTTTTCACAGAGCCCTTTGTCATGACGCGGGGCGGCCCGGAGAACAGCACGCTGACGTACATGCTGTACCTCTATCGCAATGCGTTCAGCTACTTCCGGATGGGTTACGCCTCGGCCCTGGCCTGGGTGTTCTTTGTCCTGGTGTTCCTGCTCACACTGGCCGTTTTTCGCTCGAGCCCGCTCTGGGTGTACTATGAGGCGCGAGGAGGGCGGTGACCGTGTCTGGCGGATTGTCGGGGTCAGGCGACATGCTGGCGAAGGGGCGAGTGTGGCTGCGGAGTCGCAAGACCCGTGCCCGGATGGTCCACGCGGTCGCCTACGCCCTGATCGTGCTGGGGGCTGTAGTCGTCTTTTTCCCGTTCTACTGGCAGGTGTCGACGTCCCTCAAGGCACCGGCGGACGTGTTCCGGTGGCCGCCGGTATGGGTACCGATCCCGCCGCACTTTGAGAACTATCTGGAAGTGGCGAGCGTCGTCCCGCTCGGGCTGTACGTGCGAAACTCGCTGATCATCTCCAGTCTGGTTATTGTGGGCACGCTGCTCTCTTGCTCGCTCGCCGCCTATGGGTTCGCCCGGCTGCGCTTTCCCGGCCGTGAGGCGATATTTCTGGCGTTGATCTCGCCGATGATCCTCCCGTGGGCGGTCTATATGGTGCCGCAGTTCGTCCTCTTCCAGAAGCTTGGGTGGTACAACACCTACTATCCTCTGATCGTACCGGCCTTCTTTGGCAGCCCCTTCCACATCTTTTTGCTGCGCCAGTTTCTGCTGGGCATACCTCTGGAGCTGGAGGACGCGGCACGCATCGACGGCGCGGGTTTTCTGGGCACCTATGCCCGCATCATTCTCCCGCTCGCCAAGCCAGCCCTGGCCACCGTCGCGATCTTTACCTTTATGGGCGCCTGGAACGACTTTTTCGGCCCTCTGGTCTATGTGAGCGACCAGCGGCTGTTCACGCTCCCTCTCGGCCTAGCGTTTTTCCAGGGCAGCCCGCGCTCCACGATTCAGATACACCTGCTGATGGCTACCTCCGTTATCATCGCGATACCCTGCATTCTGGTCTACTTTTTCGCCCAGCGGCTCTTCATCCAGGGCATCGTCTTCACAGGCCTCAAGGGGTAGGGAGATCTCCATGGAGCGTGCAGGCAGAAGCAGACACTTTGACCCGATCCGCCCGCACCGCAGCTATGGCGTGCCGGATCGCTACGAGTTTGTACCCAACCGAACGGCTGACTATGTGAACGTTTTCGACCTCGCCACGCGACGGTGCATCAAACGGGTGACCGTCGCCCCCTCGCCCGACGTGACGGCGACGACGATCGACGGACGCCTCCTCTATGTGGCCGGCAAGGACCTGGCCGTGATCGACCTTGAGGAGCTTCGGGTGGTGCGTACCCTTCCCGGGGAGGGCTTTCAGCACAACTTCTATGCCCTCAATGCCTTCCCCGAGGGGCGGCGCATGTTCCTCTTTTGTGGCGATGGCCAGATCGTGGTCCTCGGTAACGTGGAGGACCCAGGACGGGTGTGCATGGAGAAGGTGTTCCGGGTCAACCAGTGGACTCCGCCCGGCTCTTCGGTCGGGGGCAAAGGGCACTTTACGGCCGATGGGCGCCGGTATATCAATGCGAACTGGCATACGCATTCGGTCTTTAGCCTCGACCTGACCAAGGACTATGCGCTGACCACTCTGGTGCCCGATGGCTTCTCCAAGCCCGATGACCTGGTTATGACGCTCGATGAGCGCAAGGGGTACACGGCCAGCCATGGCGACGTCGCGGGCCTGCCGGGGGCGGTGCAGGTGTTTGACCCCGAAGCGGGCTGCATCACCCGCACGATCCCGGTTGGTCGGCGGCCCGCAGGCCTGACCATGAGCCCCGATGGCCGCCTGGTGTACGTGACCAACGTGCAGGATGGCTCCATCTCGGCGATAGACACCGAGAGCGACGAGGTAGTCTTCACCGCCAGCGCCGCCGCTCAGTATCGGGCGGCAGGGATAACGGGCGATCACCTGGACATCGAGGGCGTGAGCGTCAGTGCGGATGGTCGGACCCTCTACGCCTACGCTGTGAACTATGGCGCCCTGGTGATCTTTGGTGACCTGGGCGGCGCCAACCACCCCACCTTTGTACCTGGAGAACCTTTATGACCGATATCCACCCCTTCGATCTGCAGGCGCGTGCCGAGGCCGCGGTCAACGCGCTGACGGGGTTGCTCGATCCGCAACGCGAGGGCCTGATGTACTTCCTGGCCAACTGGCGGGCGCGGCCGCCGCGCGCTGACCATGGCCTGTGGGACTGCGGCGATGGCTCCGGGCGTCACGTGGACGCTTTGAACCTGGCGCGGGCGATGGTGCGACAGGGGTCCCCGGCAGCGCTCCCGGGGCAGGGAGACGCACAACTCGAAGGGTGGATGCTGCGACTGATCGGCAAGGAGGGTCTCTCGTGGTTGCCCGCGGAGCCGTGGGCTGAGCCCTGGGGCAAGGAGATCCTGCTTGCCGGGTATCGGCCCGGGGAGCGGTATGCAGAGGTCAGCTGGGCGCAGCGAGGCACGCTCATGGGGTTGACGACGCGGTTCCTGCGCACGGGGGACGAGCGGTACCTGGAGCTGGCCCGACGTCTGGTTGATGGCCTGCGGCACATTGCAGTCGAGCACCCGGACGGACTGTACTTCCCGGAGGGCTACTACTCCGATCGGGGCTGGAGCACGGCGGATCCGGGCCTCTACCCGGGGCTGGAGGAGTACAACGCGGTCATCGTGCAGCCGGCGGTGCGGCTGTATGAGGTCTGCGGCTACGAGCCTGCACTGGAGTTGGCGGAGAAGGTCTTTCGTTTCGCCCTCAAGCATACGGCAAGCTACCTCCCAGACGGTAGCTTTCGCCCCGTGGCTTCCGGGCAACCGGAGGCGGCGCACTTTCATACCCACACCTGCTTTGCGGCCGGTGCCCTCAAGCTGGGTGTGGTCCTTGGGCGGCGCGAGTACGTCGCCTGGGCCCGGCAGACGTACGAGCACGCCAGGACGTGGGGTACCGACTTTGGGTGGTTCCCCGAGGGCCTCAGGGCGCGCCACGGGGAGATCTGCGCCACGACCGACATGATCGAGATCGCCCTGCTGCTCGGGCAGCACGTCGACCGGCGCTACTATGCCGACGCGGAGCGCTTTGGCCGGAATCACCTCCTGCAGAGTCAGTTTCTATCCCTTGACCGGCTGCAGGAGGCCCTCGACCGCCTCCCTCCGGACGCGGAGTCAGCCCCGTGGGGCGGACGCTTCTCCACGAGCGAGCGCGTCGCCGAAAGGCAGGTTGGGGGCTTTGCCTCGCGGCCCACGCTGAATGATGCCTTCCATCTGGATGCGACCGGCCTGATGCAGTGCTGCAACGCCGCCGGCACCCGCGCTCTTTATGACCTGTGGCGCTATGCGCTGGAGGTAAAGCCTCCATCTGGCAACGGGCGGCCGGAGGTGAGCGTACATCTGCGCTTCAGTGTCGAGAATCCTCTTCTCCGGGTGGTCGGCCATGAGCCGGGAGAGGGCCGGCTGCGCATCTCCGCGCGGGAGGACTGTGTAGTGGCCGTGAGGCTCCCAGAGGGCACGCCCGAGGCGGTACTTCTGTCGGCGGTGCGAGCACAGGCCGTGAGGGCCGTCGATGGTTACGTGCGGTTTGTGCTGAGCGCAGGGCAGACAGCTGACCTCTACTACCCGCTCTGCGAGCGAACCGCGTGGTACGAGGTCGGCGCCGGTCACAAACGCCTTCAGTGCGCGGCGCGGTGGCGGGGTGCCCCGCGGTCTACATGAGGGGGTGCGGAAGCGCGGCCGCGCTCGGCGGGATGCCGGACGTGGGTCTCCTCACGATGAGC
>JAIMBM010000727.1 GCA_023511475.1 Anaerolineae bacterium | reverse complement strand
GGCCCGATGAGCCCTGAAAGCCACCTCGGAGACCCTCCCGCAGCTTCCGGTATCCGCGCCTGTTGCGGACATGGTGCATTCCCGGCAGGCCCTCCATGGGCGCTCAGCGCCGTGACCTGCGGGAGAGTGCTGCGCGCAACGGAGTCTGCACAGGATGCGCCAGGCGCCTCTACGCCAGTGCCCCTTCACTGCGGTCAGCCGGCTCCGGACCGTCCTCTACCGGATGACCTCCTGCCCACCCATGTACGGCCGCAGGACCTCAGGGATCACGATGGACCCATCCGCCTGCTGATAGTTCTCCATCACCGCGATCAGGGTGCGGGGCAGCGCCAGTCCGGAGCCGTTCAGGGTGTGCACGTACTCGGGCCTCGCGCCCGCGGCCGGCCGGTAGCGGATACCCGCCCGACGGGCCTGGAAATCCCGAAAGTTGCTGCAGGACGACACTTCGAGCCATTCCTGGCTGCCCGGAGCCCACATCTCGATATCGTACTTCATGGCGGCCGTAAAGCTCAGGTCACCCGTGCACATCATCACGACCCGGTGCGGGATGCCCAGCGCCGTGCAGACCTCCTCGGCGTCGGCGACGAGGCGGTCAAGCTCCTCGTCGGACGTCTCCGGGGCTACGAACTTGACGAGCTCAACCTTATCGAACTGGTGCACCCTCTTGATACCGCGCGTGTCCTTGCCCGCAGCCGCTTTCTCGCGTCGGAAGCAGGCCGTGTAGGCTACATAGTAGAGGGGCAGCGTTCCCGGCTCGAGAATCTCCTCGCGGTGCAGGTTGGTCACCGGCACCTCGGCGGTCGGAATCAGCCAGAGGTCGTCCTCAACGTCGTGGTACAGGTTGTCCGCAAACTTGGGCAGGTTGCCGGTGCCCACGAGGGCTTCACGGCGAACCAGGAAGGGCGGATACACCTCGGTGTAGCCATGCCTGCGCGTGTGCAGGTCCAGCATGAAGGCGATCAGCGCCCGCTGCAGCCGGGCCCCGTCCCCCTTGAGAACGAAGAACCGGCTTCCCGATACCTTGACTCCTCGCTCAAAGTCTATGATGCCGAGGCTGGCACCGAGCTCCCAGTGAGGCAGCGGCTCAAAGTCGAAACGGCGCACCTCCCCCTCCGTGCGGACGACCACATTCTCGCTCTCGTCCTTCCCTACCGGCACATCGGGATGGGGCAGGTTGGGAACCTCGAGAAGGAGCAGGTTCAGACGCTCCTCGACGGCCCGCACGTCCTGATCGAGCCGGCCGATTTCCTCACCCACGCTGCGCATCTCGTCGATGCGCGCCAGGCGCTCTGCCTCATCCTTCAGGCGCGCGATCTCTTTCGACACGGCGTTGCGCTGAGCCTTGAGCGCCTCTACCTGCTGGAGCAGGTCTCGGCGCTTGGCATCAAGCGCCAGAATCTCGTCGATGGGCGCGGTCGTGTTGAGCCTGACCAACGCCTCACGGACCAGATCGGGGTGCTCACGGATGAGCCTGAGATCGATCATGGCCAGTATCTCCTCTCATGAGCTGGCAGGCTGTCGGCAGCCGCCTGTTGCCGCCCGGGCGGGCTGCCCGAGCCCGGCGCACAGTGAAAAACGAACGCTCCCACGTCCCAGAGGACGGGGAGCGCAACTCCTCGTGGTGCCACCTCTCTTCGCCGCCGCCTTACGGTCGGCGGCCTCTGCGGCATCAGTGATGCCCTCGCTCGCTAACGGGAGCACCGGCCGGCATACTTGCGCACGCTTTCCGCCGGCGACTCGGGAGTGGATTTCGGCAGCCAGTGGCTGTCGCCTTCCCAGCACCGGCGACTCTCTGGGAGCCCTCGGGCGCCTACTCGTCTCCGTCAACGTCACCAGGTATTATGGGTCTATTGTAGCATTGAGGGGGGCTGGAGTCAATTCACCCTGTGCAGGGCGCAGTTCAGGTTTGGGGCAGTTCGCGCTCAGCGACGCTATCAGCGGCCCCATCCTCCTCGACTTTGGCCTTTCGCCGCGCGCCCCCCGACATCACGCAGAAGCCGCCGCAATGGCCCCCAGCGACCCTGTGTTCGCGGACCCCCTCCCCCTTTCCCCCTTCAGGGGCGGACAGGTGGTTACGTGCGAGGCAAAAGCCGCCGGCACAGTAGCCCGTAAACGGGCAGGTGGGATGC
>JAIMBM010000726.1 GCA_023511475.1 Anaerolineae bacterium | reverse complement strand
GGGGCGAACAACCTTTCCCGCCCTGTTTTGGGCCCTTCTGTGGGGGAAAAAAGACACCTGTCCGCCCCTGAAGGGGGTAAGGGGGAGGGGCGTCCTCCGCGCCGCATCGCTGGACGTCATCTCAGCGATCCGTGGATGGCACCGCGAGCTGCGCTCCGAAAGGCCAAACTCGATGAGACGCACTCTAGGCTAGGCAGGGTTCCTGTCCAGCGAGCGCTTGCTACGGGTACGCTGCAGCTCGTTCTGCGGCTGCCGCCCGTTGATAAAGTCGAGGGACAGCTCGATGACCTCCTCCGCCTCATAGGGCGTCAGGCAGCCAACCGTGACCATGTCCTGCTCGCGGATGGTGCTCCAGACAAAGGCCAGCCCGACCGCCGGCAGCAGCCGACCGGCGGCCAGCGGCTTGATGGTCATGACCGGCTTTTCGGCCTGATGGATGATCCGCATCACCCAGTCGGCCTCGACCTGCATAAGAAAGCCCGCGGCGTTGTAGATCTGGATGTAGGTCTCGACGTCGGCCTTCTGCCGGTCCGCGTAGACGACCGTCTCTGGCATGTGGGTTGAGAGGCCGGGGATCATGCCCCGCTCGCGGATCATGGCCGTGTAGCGGTCAATATCTCGGATGATGCCCGCGCGCTTGTCCACAAGGGCATCGGTCACGCACTGGTGGGGCATGCAGAAGGTGGCGCCCATCTTGGCGCAGAGGTCAAAGATGTCCTCGGGCTCGCTATCCCAGAGAGTGCGCTCCTTGCTATCGGTGCGCGGCAGGAGGTTGAAGGCGGGCGTCAGGATCAGGATCATCTTGCGCCCGACGCGCTGCTCGGCATCGTGGGCGGCGTCGACGAGGAGCTGCGATACCGGCCCCATGACCGCGTCGATGCCGTGGCGCAGGAACACGCTCATCACCTCGGCAATGCGATCACGCGACTGGTACTCGACGATGAGCTTGTCCTGGGCGCGGCTGGTGTGCGAGTAGCCGAGAAACCAGTTGCTGCCGATGATCAGGCGCGGCAGGGAGACGCCTCCTACCATGGTGCGGGGAAAGTCGCTCATCGGACACCTCTAGCTTGTGAGGTCGCTTTCTGTGTCGCCCCACATACCTGGTCTGAGCATACACTTGGTATGCACAGTCTGTCAAACGCCGGAAAAGCCGCGGGCTCCGACGAGGTGGGCCTCTCACATCGGCGGGCGCATGCCGCTGTGCGGCCCAGCAGGGACCTGCAGGCCGGCTAGGATTCCAGGGGTGATCCTCTTGCCGACCAAGAAGAACTTGCGATCGCAGTGCCAGAGGACGTTGCTGCCACCCCGCGTGGTAAAGCTGGAATAGAGCCCAATGCCGACGTTTGGAGGAGCTGGCTTGCCGTCCACGCCGATGCCATGCGTGTCCATCAGCACCTTCGACTCGCTGAACCAGATTGGCTGCTCGGCGCCGGGGCGGAACTCGCCGAGGGCGATGCATGCCGGGCGCGGCGGGCAGTGGGTCGCCTCAGGGCGCGCCTCGATGTCGCCCTGCTGGTTGTGGTGCAGCAGTATGTAGCGTCCATCGGCGAGTTGGTAGATGGGGCAGCAGCTTACCGGCTGCAGGATGGGCAGACCATGGTCCCGACGCAGGAGTGGGCGAGGATTACACCACGTCTCGCCATCGTCCTCGGAGAGACTGTACCAGACCATGCCAGTGTTTGTGCGCATGGTGCAAAACAGGCGCTGGTCAGGCAGACGCACCAAGGCAGGCTCCTGGGCTACGCTAAGCAAGGGATCTCGGTAGTAGGGCACGCGTAGGGCCTGATCGCCCCAGGCGGAATAGCGGATACGGAGGTCGCGTGGCTGGGGATCCTGATCGATATTCTCAAAGCGCATGAACTCGACGACGGACTCGATCTGGGTCCAGTTTTCGACCTCCTTGTAGCGGGCGACGGCCGGGCTTAGCCAGTGCGTGTACCCGACGATGTAGCCGCCGCTTAGGTCCCGCATGGGGATCTGCCAGACGACCCACTCCGGCGGGATCAGCCCCTCCGGGTCATCGTAAGGGCTTTGAGGCATGGGGATGTTCTCAGGCTCGGACCACGTGACACCGCAATCATCGCTGTAGATGCCATGCAACAGCCCAGTGTGCATCCGTATCCAGCCCTGGC
>JAIMBM010000725.1 GCA_023511475.1 Anaerolineae bacterium | reverse complement strand
GGTGGGGTGATACCCAACCTTATCGCGGAGCGAGCGGATATCATCGATGCCGCGGTTGGAGGCAGCGTCCATCTCGATTAGGTCGAGGGCGCGGCCGTCGTTGACGGCACGGCAGGATTCGCAGGCGTTGCAGGGCTCGCCCTGCGTGGGACGCGCGCAATTCACCGCCTTTGCCAGCAAGCGGGCCGTGGTGGTCTTCCCGGTGCCACGCGGCCCGCACAGCAGATAGGCATGCGAGACACGGCCCTGCGCCACCGCGTTCGCCAGCGTGCGGGTGACATGCTCCTGCCCGGCCACTTCGCTAAAGGATTTCGGACGCCACTTCCGGTACCAAACGTCCGCACTCACGCCGTGCTGCCTCTTCCTCCCCAGTGTCACGCTACGCGCCCTGTGCGCCTGCTCTGCCATTATAAAAGCGCATGGCGCCCGGCCGATACGTCTGACGATCGTCACGGCGTGCAGTAGCGCGAGGGATCAGTCGTGGGCGTCGTCCCACCCGGCGGAGCCCGAGGGGAAGCCGCAGGCGTGCAGCACCTCGTCCTCCCGAGCGCGCATCCGTGCCTCCTCCTCCGGCTCGGCGTGATCGTGGCCCAGCAGGTGCAAGACGCCGTGAACAACGAGGTGCGCCAGCTCATGGTCAAGCGCGCGTCCGTGCTCGGCGGCCTGTCGCGCCTGGCCGGCCGTGCTTCGGCACGCGTCAACGCGCCGGTGCCGGGCGCCGTGCTCAACGAGGGCATGGGCCGTCTGCGAAAGGTCCCGGCGATACATGAACACGAGCACCAACATGATGGCTACCACGAAGCAGGCGTAGAACTGCATTACGCGATAATGAATCAGACACAGCCCAGCGGTGCTCGCCGCAGCAAGCTTCCACGGGCGCCGCTCTTCGTTCTCTTCCCACAACGTACGCAGCGTGAGGGCCATGGGCACCGGCAGCAGCAGTTGACCGGTCAATTGCGGATACCGGCCAAAGTTGACATGGTTGGCAGGTGAGATGGTTAGCAGGCCGACGATCACGGCGCCAACGATCCCGGCCCGGCGATCCCGCAACCCATGGGCCAGAAAGAAGTACACCGTGAGGGGGGAGAGTGCATTGACGACCTGCCCCATCCATAGGACAGCCACGTGAGCCGGCAGGTCGGTCAGCCATATCCAGAAAGCAACCAGTGTGTGGAAGCCAAAGTGGTAATGAAAGGAGTCAATGTCGAAAAGGGGGCCATAATCTCGCGGTATTCGTCCACCCTCAGTAATCAACTGGGTAATAATGACATGGTGGAACGAGTCGCTCCACGCCGGCGCTAGCACCCCCCGGATGTGGTCGATGCGCAGACCGAGCGTGACCGCGAAGACAATAGCCAGCAGGAAAGCCGTAGGAACGTCCAGGTCCAGAAAACTTCGGGTGGCGGGTCGAGCCTTCGGCGACCGCATGAGCGCAATCGCACCGCACGCGACCAGCAGCGCAACTGCAAGCGGAGGACTCCACCGTCCCCCCAGCCAGGTCATCCAGGCAAGCAACAGCGGCAAAACTGCCAGGCTTAGGCCACAGCTCAGCGTGATGCGCTCGGTGAGGTCTACCTCCAAATCCCGCCCGAGAAGCATCAGAAGCGCGTAGCCGGGCAGAAACAGCAACAGACCGCAGGCCACGGTGGCCCAGGCTGCGGCGAGCGGCTCCACCCTCGCAGCGGCGACGGCCAGCAACAGTCCCAACAGAGCTAGGACGAGCAGCCACAGCGTGCTTCGGAGCCACAAAATGCGCCTTCCGATACTCGCCACAGACAGCCTCCTTCCGGATGAACGCACGACGTTGTTGTGCGGGCACCACTGGCCAAAGCAGGCTTCCCTGCCCATGAGTGCATCCTTCGGACGCCCGCAGTCCTCGCCATATGTCGGCACCGCGCAAGAACGCGGAACAACGGTCCAGACGGCCAGCAAGCACCACCGCGGAAATGCGGTGCGGGAGCGGGCTCTGGCCCTTGGGCGTCGCCGTTGCCAGCCTCCGCTGCCTGAGTAAGCAGCTCCCCCTACCTCGCCGCCCCCGCCTTCTTCCCCCACCACAGCCACCTCTGTCTCATAAACACAACTCACGCAGCCGACGAACTCTACGGTGAAGATCTCGGTGGTCGCCCTAACAAT
>JAIMBM010000724.1 GCA_023511475.1 Anaerolineae bacterium | reverse complement strand
GCCTGCCTGGGGGAGGGGCAGGGGTGGGGGTACGTGGAAGGAAACGTGCTGGCCTCCCTTCAGTTAGCGCCTTGGGGCGCGGGGTGGGGGCAGAATGCCGTCCCTGAACCCCCACCCCGGCCACACTCAGGCTGCTGCCCACCTCCGAAAAAGGGCTCGGGAGAAGCGGGCCTCCCGGCGCGCGGGAGCGCGCTCGGGAGCGAAAGGGTCCCCATCTATGGGACACGCTCACGCACTGGCCACCGGCAGGCTGAAGGAGAAGGTGCTTCCAACGCCAACCTGGCTCTCCACCCATATGCGCCCGCCGTGCGCCTCCACCAGCCGCCGCGTGATGTAGAGGCCCAGCCCAACTCCCTCGCCACGCTCCCGCCCCGCCGCACCCCGAAAGTACCGCTCAAACAGTCGCGGCAGCTCCTCCGGAGAGATGCCCGGACCCCGGTCCGTCACCGACGTGACCACCCAGCCATCCTCCACGCGCGCGCTCACGGTCACACGGGTCCCCGCTGCCGAGTACTTGAGCGCGTTCGACCACAGGTTCCCGAAGATGCGATCCAGCCGCCCGGGATCCGCCCAGACCTGCGGCAGGTCCTCCGGGATCTCGATGTCGATGCGGCCAGTCTCGAGGCCCGGCGCGAGACGCTCCTTGAGCGCGAGGGCTGACGCACGGAGGTCGACCGGTCTGCACTCCAGCCTGATCTGCCCGGCCTCGGCGCGGGCAGCATCCACGAGGTCCTGGATCATCGTGTTCATGCGCTCCGCGGCTGCGACGATGCTCTGAGTGCTGCGGCGCTCTGCCTCGAGCCCCGCTTTCTCCAGCCGACGCTCGAGGAGCTGCGCCTGCCCCAGCACGGCGGAGAGGGGGTTGCGCAGATCGTGTGAGACGGCTCGCAGCAGGTCCTCTCGCTCCTCCTGCGCCTCGTGGAGGGGTGTGATGTCGCGCAGGGCGAGCACCGCGCCAAAGATCTCCCCCTCGGCACTGCGCATGGGCGCCGCACTCGCGGAAACCCAGATCGTGGCCCCATCCGGGACGGTGACGACGAACACCTCGCCCTCCACCACCTCGCCCCGCAGCGCCCGCACGTTGGGTAGCTGCTCAAAGCGGACCGACCGGCGCTCGGCCGTCTCGACACGGAGAAGAGTGATGCGCTCGGCCAGGGGGCGAGCCATAATCTCGGGGGTGTAGTGAAGGAGGCGTGCCGCGCCCGGATTCGCGCGGACAATATCACCCTCTCGGTCGTAGATCAGGATGCCATCAGGAATGGACGCGATGATCGCGTCAAGCTCGGCGGCGCGCCGCTCGCTCTCGTCGCGCGCCTCGACGTGCTGCAGCCCGAGGGAGGCGATGGCCGCGAGCTGCCGCAGGAGGGCCTCGTCCTCGGCGGTAAAGTCTCCTTCGTGCTTGTCGGTTGCCATGATCACGCCGTTTGCTTCCCCGCCATGCCCGACCATGCGGGCACCGACGAGCCCCCTGAGCTCCCCATGGCCGGGCGGCAGGCCCCACCAGTGAGGGTGGCGGCGCATCTCCTCATCGGTCAGGCGGATGGACTCGCGCTCGCGCACGAGGTCAAGGTACAGGCCGCCGCGCTCCACCCTGAACTCCTGCCCCGGAGGGCAGGCAAAGGCGTCCGGCGCATGGGAGGCGGCACCGACCCGAAAGCGACCGCTGATGAAGCCGTGCCCGGCAATGGCCACGCGCGCGCCGGTCACCTGCCGGGCGGCCTCGGCGACCGCCCGCAGCAGCCCCTCCACGGTCGCCTCCTTCAACACGGCCATAGTGACACGGAAGAGCGTGCTGAGCCGCTCGATGTAGCGCTCCCGGCTCTCGGCCTCGCGCCGGGCCTGCTCCAGGAGCTGCTGGCGCTCCTCGCGCAAGCCCCTCTCCGCGGCTTCACCGGGGGTACAGCGCTCACCCTCGGGGCGCGCAACCTGGCCCGAGACGTCATCCGCGGACGGGCGGCCTCGCTTCATGGGCTTTCCTCCGTGCGCGGCGAAGGGGGATCGCAGGCCGTGCCTGCGCCGCTTTCCGTCAGCAAGAGATGGGCCAGGAAGCTCGCGGGGCGTGAGGAGTCACCCTCTACCGTTTGCACGAAGCGAGGGAACAGGAGGAGGCCATCGCCCCGAGCAGGTTGGCCC
>JAIMBM010000723.1 GCA_023511475.1 Anaerolineae bacterium | reverse complement strand
GGCCCCCCGCCGCCCCCGGGGGGGGGGGTGGGGCCCCCGGGGGCTCTTCGCCCGCGGCTCACCAACGGCCCTAACAAAGTGCCAGGCCCCTGACCGAGGTCAGGGGCTTGGCGCAAGGGGCCTGTGCGATGGAGTGCTGAGATCCGGGGCAGCGAAGATGGCGCATTGCCGGGCCCGGTAGCCAAGATCGATGAGGCCTTGTGCCCCAACTCTTGCGCCGCGGCCGCCTGGCACTCCGTGTCCAGGAGGCGGTGACCCTGCGATGTGCGATGACGAAGCTACAGCGTGCCGGGGCGAGAGTGCGATGCTGGCCGGATGCCTGCGGCCGGTCTGCGACGGAACGACAGTGGCGGCCTTGTTCTCTCCTGTGGCCCTCCCCGACTGTGCCTGGCCCCTCGTTGACCTGATGTGGCGCTCCCTATTGCGCCGCCGCTGCCAGATAGGACTCGCGGAAGGCGCTGCGCGCCCGCGTCAGCAGCGACTCGGTAGACTTGAACGTGCGCCGCATGATGTGCGCGATATCCTCGACTGGCAGCTCTTCCGCGTACTTGAGCACCAGCACCTGCCGATAGTGCTCGGGGAGCGAGCGGAGGGTCTGATGCACTCGCTCCCGGTTCTCCTCCGACACAAGGACGTTGTCGGGCAGCGGAACGCCCTGCAGCGCCGTCTGCTGGCGCACCTCCTCGACCGAGCGCTGCTCGACCTGTGCTACCCGATACTCCCGACGGCGGAAATCGGCCGCCTTGTTCCAGGCGACCCCGCACAGCCAGCTGTAGAGGGTGCTATCCCCACGGTAGGAGCCAAGGGACTTGAGCGCCGCCAGCAGCGCGTCCTGCAGCACGTCCTGCGCATCCTCATGGCTGCCACCTACCTGGCAGTACACAAAGCGGTACAGCCGGGTAAAGTAGCGCTGATAAAAGACCTCCAGGGCTTGCGGATCGCCGGCGGCTACCTTCTGCGCCAGCTCCAGGTCCGAGTAGTTGGTGTCTGGCCGTCCCTGGACGCTCCCGTCGTGCGGGTTTGCTTCCGGCTCTGAAGGGCGGGGTGTAACCATGCTGGATCTTTCCTCCCGTCGCTCCTGCCCCGCAGGGAACGAGCGACCTGCGATGGCGGCTGCAATGCGATCCGGCTCCATTATAGCGTATGTTCTGGCTGTTGGGAATGGGTCTAGACCTCGGAGGGGGCCAAAGTGCATAAAAATAACGTAAAGGGAGGGCGCAAAAGGCCTACCGGGGGCCGAATGGGGGAGTACAAAAGTACTACTCCTTCCGCCCGCCGATGCTCCGCTTAGGGCGCGGGCATGGCCACGACGATCAGCCGATGGCTGTTACCGGTGTAGGGCCAGCAGGTGACGAGGGTAAGGCGCTCATCCTGCGTCGGGCCGATCCATCTGCCGTTCTCGCGGCGCTCCTCTTCGGTCGCGCCATACTCGCGGACGATCTCCTTATGGACGACCTCATACCGGAAGGGCTGCACCCCTACGTAGAGGATCACCTCGTCGCCAACCTGAAGCTCATCGAGGTTTCGGAAGACCTGGGTGCCGATGTTGTTGTGGCCGGAGATAACGGTGTTGCCGGGGCGCCCGGGGTAGGCTGAGCCCTCGTGGAATCCGGCCGCTTCGTCGGGCACCTCCCACTCCACCATCTCCTCGCCATCGACGGAGGTGACCGTGTATCCCACCTGAACCACGGGGGCGTAGAGCCCGATCGCGGGCGCTTCGATCCATGTCGGAGGGCCGGACGGGACCTCCTCGGTTGGGGCTTCCGTGGGGCCAGACGGAATGGCCTCGTCGGGCGCGGGGAGCAGCGAGCTGGCGTCGGCGGTCCCCGGTGTGCTCTCCATCACCACACGTCTATCGGGTGGCGGGTCGCCCCTCACCACAAGGGCCAGAATGGAGATTGCCAGCGCCGTCCTGGCAGCCGACTCCAGAAACCTGAGCCGCAAGACTACTCAGCGCTCCCGTCACACGATCTCCCCGGCGCGACCGGCCTTTTGAGCCGGGCGGGGGCAAGCAGGTAGCTTAGCATCGGACCGGAGGGCAGTCAAGCCCTATTATGGGTAGGGTGTAGTTCACCGATGGGAGCAGGCTTAGGGGTTGGGTGTGTGGTCCCGCGCGGGCGCGGACCACCCCAACCCCC
>JAIMBM010000722.1 GCA_023511475.1 Anaerolineae bacterium | reverse complement strand
CAAAGCCGATCCCGATGGGCAGGGCCAGCAGCAGCCTGCCTCCGTGCCATGCGCTGAACGCGAGCCTGAACAGCTACTTCCCACAAATAGTTTGCTCCCGCCTGCAGAATCGTGTATACTCACCCCTTGGGCATAGCGCCGATCAAGCACGCCCCCTGACCGATCGGGCCGTGCCGGCGCCGCGTGGCGTCGGTCCCCGTGCGGAACGATGGGGGCGGAAGGAAAACGGAAGGGAGAGGACCAGAGAATGCCCGTCGTTACCATGAAGCAGCTACTCGAAGCCGGTGTGCACTTTGGCCATCGCGCCCGGCGGTGGAACCCCAAGATGCGCTCGTACATCTTTACCGAGCGCAATGGGATCCACATCATCGACCTCCAGCAGACCATGACCCGGCTGGAGGAAGCCTGCGAGTTCGCTCGCAACCTCGCCGCTGAGGGTGGCACCATCCTCTTCGTCGGCACCAAGAAGCAGGCTCAGGAGACCATCGCCCAGGAGGCCCAGCGGTGCGGCATGCCATTCGTCAACCAGCGCTGGCTCGGCGGCACCATGACGAACTTTCGCACCATCCGCCAGCGCATCGACTACCTGAGCGACCTCGAGGCAGCCAAAGCCCGCGGCGAGTTCGACCGCCTGCCGAAAAAAGAGGCGCTTCAGAGGGACCGCGAGCTTGCCAGGCTCCAGCAGCGGCTGGGCGGCATCAAGAACATGCGACGCCTGCCCGAGGCGTTGTTCATCGCCGACGTGCGCCGCGAAGAGATCGCCGTCCGCGAGGCCAACTCGCTCGGCATCCCCGTCATCGCCATGGTCGACACAAACTGCGACCCCGACCCCATCCAGTACGCAATCCCCGCCAACGACGACGCGATCCGTGCGATCCGCCTGATCACGAGCCGCATCGTCGATGCCGTGATCGAAGGCCAGCAGATGCGCGGCGTCGTGATGGCCGAGGAAGCGGAGGAGAAGGGGGAGGAGGTGCTCGAGCTTGAGTACGCCGCCAAGCTGGGCCAGCCTGAGGATCTGACCGACGAGATCGCTCTCGGCCGCACCTACTCGTATGAGCCCGACGACGAGGCCGAGGATAGCTACGACCAGCCGGACGAAGGCTGACCCAGAATCTCTCAAGAAGAGGAACTTGAATGGCCGTCACATCGGAGATGATCAAAGGCCTGCGCGAGCGCACCGGCGCAGGAATCCTGGATTGCAAGCGAGCGCTGGAGCAGGCGCATGGCGACATCGAGCGCGCCATAGCAATCCTTCGCCAGCAGGGCCTCGCTACCGCCGCCAAGAAGGCCACACGCGTCGCGCGAGAGGGTCTGATCGAGGCGTACGTCCACCCAGGCTCGAAGGTTGCCTCGCTCGTTGAGGTCAACTGCGAGACGGACTTTGTCGCACGCACGCCCGAGTTCAGAGCGCTGGCCCACGATCTGGCCATGCAGGTCGCGGCTGCAAAACCCCTCTACGTCAGCCTGGAGGACGTGCCGGCGGAGGTCACCGAGGCCCAGCGCGGGATCTTTCGGGCCGAGGCGGCCGTCGAGGGCAAGTCCGAGGCAGCCGTTGAGGAAGAGGTCCAGCGTCGACTCCAGACCTTCTATCAGGAGATCGTGCTCCTCGAGCAGCCCTTCATCAAAGACCCGGCAGTCCGAATCCGCGATCTGATCACCCAGAGTATCGCCAAGCTCGGAGAGAACATCGTCGTGCGCCGCTTCGCCCGCTTCGCCATTGGCGAGGAGTAGCGAAGCAGCGCGACGCGCAATCAACCGGGAGGGGTATGAGCCAGGCCAGATACAAGAGGGTGCTGCTCAAGCTGAGCGGCGATTTCCTTGCGGGGCCATCCGGCTTTGGCATCGAGCCTGACCTCGCCGAGGCTATCGCCGCTCAGATCAGGCCAGTCCTCGACCTCGATGTCCAGCTCGCCATCGTCATCGGCGCTGGCAACATCTGGCGCGGCAGGATCGGCCTCGAGCACGGCATGGAACGAGCCACTGCGGACTATATGGGCATGCTGGCAACCGTCATCAACTCGCTTGCCATGCAGGATGCCCTCGAGCGCGCCGGCCTCATCACGCGGGTGCAGACCGCCGTCGAGATGCGCGCGGTCGCAGAGCCGTATATTCGGCGCCGTGCCATCCGTCACCTCGAGAA
>JAIMBM010000721.1 GCA_023511475.1 Anaerolineae bacterium | reverse complement strand
CCCGCAGCCCGCCTGGAGCCGCGGTAGAAGCGCCGGAACAGGTGGGCCTGGTCTTCGGGCGCGATGCCGACCCCCCAGTCCCGCACGCTGACCCAGCCCCTTCCCTCGTGGCTCTCCAGCGTGATCTCGACGGGTCCGCCGTTGGGGGAGTACTTGATGGCGTTGGTGATCAGGTTGCCGAGCACCTGCGCGAGGCGCATGGAATCCCCCTCGACCCAGAGCGGCTCCTCGGGTGCGCGCAGGCGGAGCGTGTGCCGGTCGGTCGTCGTCTGCAGGCGCTCGACCGCCTCCTGCGCCAGCGCCACGAGGTTCACCCGCTCCAGGTCCAGCTGGAGCCGCTGGGTCTCGAGGCGCGACACGTCGAGGAGCTGGTTGATCAGGTCAACCATGCGGTCGACTTCGGTGTTGATGATGCGCAGGCCCTTGAGCTCCCGCTCGCTCGCACCTGCCTCCTCGCCGCGGCGCAGGAGCATCTGCGCATACCCCTTGATGGAGGTGATGGGGGTCTTCAGCTCGTGGGAGACGAGCGAGATAAAGTCGTCCCGCTCCTGCTGGGCGTGGTGCTGCGGCGTCGCATCGCGAAAGACCGACACGGCCCCGTAGATGCGCCCGCGCGCGTCGGTCAGGGGGGCGGCGCTCCAGGCGATATAGCGCTCCTCGCCCGGCCCGGCATCGACCCGCAGCTCCTGTGACAGGCGCGTCTCCCCACGGAGGGCGGCGGCGACGGGCAGGCTTTCCGGGCCGATGGGGGCGCCGGAGGCCTCCCGGAGGTGAAAGCAGGCGATCTGCTCGCCTGGCGAGAGGCCGAGGCGCTCCGGAGAGCGGCCGAGGATGCGTACGCCCGCGGGATTGAGCCGCAGCAGCTCGCCCTCGGCGCCGTATATGGCAATCCCCTCCGCGGATTGAGAGATGATGGCCTCCAGCTCGGCGCTCCTCGCCCGCAGGCGCCGGTCGCGCTCCTCCATCTGAGCGGCCATCTCGTTGAGGGCAGCCGCGAGGTCACCGAACTCGTCCTTGCGACGGAGGTCGATCCGCTCGTTGAGCTGTCCGCGGCCCAGGGCCCGGGCATAGTCGGCGAGGCGTGCCAGCGAGGCGGCGAAGCGGTTGCCCAGAGCGCTTGCCCCAAGCAGTGCGATGGTGCCCAGCGCCAGAAAGAGGACGATCAGGCCCGGCGCCCCGCTGCGCAGACGCCCCGTCGAGGCCTGAGGCGGGGCGTGTACGGTCACCACCCAGCCCCAACCGGTCGGCAGGGCGACGGCATCGCATGGCCCGCCCGGGCCCGGAATGCTTTCGGCCATGCCCGTCTCCCCCGCCAGTGCCGCCCGGACGTGAGGATAGCCTTGCCAGCCTCGCTCTTCCCAAGGTAGCTCTGGCGAGGCGGTGCTGTAGATGCAGCGGCCGCTCCGGTCGCAGATAGAGAGCACACAGCCGTTGCCCTGCACGAGCGAATCGAGCGCCGCGCCGATGGCCCTCGCGTCGACCGTCAGGCCGACCGCACCCGCAGGGGGGGCGGGGATGAGGATGCGTAAGGCAGGGCGGCCGTCCGGGGGCCCGGGGACGAGGTCCGAGACCCGCACGGCAGAGGCGGCGTCGATTGGCGTAAGGCCTGTTGCTTCCGGCTCCGGAGGGCGGCCGGGGGGCGCCGATGCCACGAGCTGGCCCTGTGCGCCCAGCAGAAAGGCGTCGAGATAGCCGGGGCGGCCGGCGAGGAGGGCCTGAAGGGAGCGAGAGGCAGCCACGGGGTCGGGCGGCTGCCCCGAGACGGCTGCGGCCAGCCGGGCGGCCTCGGCCATCCCGTTGAAGGCGGTCTCGAGGGCGACGCGGGCGGCCTCGGCGAGGGCGAGGCGCCGGGCGGCCGATGCCTCCTGCTGCTGTCGGTACTGGCGCCAGTCGCTTGCGGCCAGCAGCACGAAGGCGACAAGGATCACGGCCAGAAAGCCGAACGTCAGCTTGGCGCCCACGCCGGGGCGGACTCGGGGCGGGTTCGGCAGGCGTACTCTCAGCCGCATCCTCGACGTTCCTTTCCGCTGCGGGGTGCATTCTAGCACACGCGCCCGGCGGGGTCAACGAAGCGTTCTTGATGGGTGTAGTTCGGTCTGGGGGCAGACTTGTCCGTGCTGGGGTCAGGTCCCCCACCCCCACGG
>JAIMBM010000720.1 GCA_023511475.1 Anaerolineae bacterium | reverse complement strand
CGCGCGGCCGCGCGCTGGTTTACAATGGAGGCAAAGGCTCTGCCCCGACGGGCGCGGCCCGTGTGGGGGTGTGCGCGCCGCGGCGCCTCTTGCGGCGCGCGGTGCGTGCCCGGCGCAGGCGCCGCAGCGGCGCGGTACCGCCTCGCGAGGGCGAGATCGAGGAGGCAGGTGCGATGTCGAAAGATCTGCTCGCCATCCTCGCAGGTTACCTCCTAGGCTCTATCCCCTTTGCCTTCATCGTGACCTGGCTGTGGACCGGCAAGGACATCCGCGTCGAGGGCGAGGGAAACGTCGGTGCGCGGAACGTGGCCCATGTCGCCGGCAACCTGGCAGGGCTCCTGGTCCTGCTCCTGGACATGGCCAAGGGCGCCGCGGCCTACTCCGTCGCCGACTCCTGGACATCAGGGAAGCTGGCCTTCTATCTCACCGCCTTTGCCCTGATGCTGGGGCACGGCTTTCCGATCTGGCTTCGGGGCCGCGGCGGCAAGGGTCTGGCACCGGCGAGCGGCTTTCTCCTGCAGATGTGGCCCTGCTCTGTGCTGGCGGCCCTCGTCATCTTCCTGGCGGCCAGCCGGGTCATTGTGGGCTTTAACCTTGCCTTCGGCGTCGCGGGCGCCGCATTCCCGTTCCTCACGCTGCTCGAAGGAAACGACCTCGAGGGTTTCGTGTTTATAGTAGTGTTCCTCTCGCTCGCCGGCGTGAAAAAGCTTATCGACCTGCCCTACGAGCGGGCCATGCGGGAAAAGAGCGGCTGGATCGAGGGGCCGGCACATCTGCGCTGGACGCGCCAGAAGGGCGGCAACTGACGCCAAAGGAGAGCCATGCTCCTCTACTATCAGTGGCTCGTTGCCCTGATCAGCTTCTACGTGCTTGCCTGCTGCGCGTACAACCTGCGCTACATGCTCCGCACGCCCACCCGGTGGCTGCCCGAGGATGCGGTGCCCAGAGTGTCCATCCTCGTGCCGGCCCGCAACGAGGAGCGCAACATTGTCCCCTGCCTGGAGTCGCTCGTGGCCCAGGACTATCCGAACCTCGAGATCATCGTCCTGGATGACGGTTCCACCGATGCCACGCCGGACCTGGTGAAGGAAATCTGCAGCCGGCACCCGATGGTCACCCTGAGGAGGGGATTGCCCCTTCCCCCAGACTGGCACGGCAAGGCCTGGGCCTGTCACCAGCTGGCACAGGTGGCGACCGGGGACTGGCTGGCCTTCGTCGATGCCGACTCGCGCCTGCGGCCGGATACGGTCTCCTCGGCGGTTGCCCTCGCCCGCGCGAACGATCTCGACCTGATCAGCCTGCTCCCGGAGATGGGCCGCAAGTCGTTCGGGGCGCAGCTCCTCCTCGCCGTGATCCCTTTTGTGTTCATGGGCTGCGTGCCTCAGCCCCTCTTCACCCGGGCGCAGCACCCGCTGATGACCACGGCCATTGGCCCCTTCATGCTCTTCCGGAGCAAGGTGTACCAGCGCTTTGGCGGCCATGCCGCCGTGCGCCGGGACATTGTCGATGACGTCTACCTGGCCCGCTGGGTCAAGCGCGTCGGCGGTCGCGTGGCCCTCGCCGACGGGGCGGCCACGCTCTACGTCGAGTTCTATCGCGACTTTCGGGAGGCCTGGCGCGGCCTCGGGAAGAGCGCCTTTGCCGCCTTTGACTATGCCGTTGGGGGCATGCTCCTCGCCCTGGGGGCGGCGGCGCTGGTGTTCGTGGGGCCGTACCTCTTTGTGTACTCGGCCTGGCGGCAGTCGCTGTCCGACAGCGCCCATCTGTGGCTGCCGCTCCTGCAGATATCGCTGGTGTGGCTGGCCATGTGGCTCATCTGCGAGCGACTGGCCATCCCCCGGCGGCACGCCCTCCTCATCGGGCTGACGGTGCTGAGCGTGATCGTGCTCGGCCTGCACTCCATTGTCCAGAGCGTCCTCGGGCCGGGCGTGGTCTGGAAAGAACGGACCTACCAGTTCCGCCCGCGGTGATCGGCTCTGGGAGCACGGCCCCGGGGTGGTGGGCCTGGACCCTCGCGGTCAGCGGCCCTGTCCGCCCCCTCTCGCAAGTGGGCCGCCGAGCCCACTTGGGGGAGGGGGCCCTTTTTCTATGGGGTGTTTTGGGGGGGGGGGGGGGGGGGGGGGGGGGGGCCCCCCCCCCCCCCCC
>JAIMBM010000719.1 GCA_023511475.1 Anaerolineae bacterium | reverse complement strand
GCCCCACACCCCATTCCACCCGTTTTCCAAGGCCAAACCCAGGTCCGTGTATGTTCGTGTCTATCGCCCGCCGAGCTAGCGCTCGGTCGCCAGGAGGATGATCCGGTAGCAGCGCAGGCAGCGGTCGGCCTCCAGCAGCGCCTCCTCCGGGCTGATGACCTGCTCAATCTCTTCAAAATCGTCGACCCGCTCCCCGGTCGGCCGCGCCGGCGGATCGACGCGGGGCTGACCTCCCGGTTGGTCGACGGTGTCGTTCTCAAAGGCTCCCAGGCTCTTGAGGACTCGGCTCAGCCGCTCCTCCTCGCTGAGGGTCACCCTTCCGGTACGAATGTACTGATCGATCGAGTTGGCCGCTCGCAGGCCCGCCGCCATCGCCTCGATGAGGGCGGCGGGGCCGCTGACGCAGTCCCCCCCGGCAAAGACCCACTCTTCGCTCGTCTGGAGCGTGTCGGGGTCGGCCTTGACGGTGCCCCGCCGGGTCGTCTCGAGGTAGCTGCGCTCCCTCAGGAACGACAGATCAACCGCCTGCCCGACGGCCGGGATGACCATATCCGTCTCCAACACGAACTCGGATCCCTCGACCGGCACCGGCTGCCGCCGTCCGCTCGCATCCGGCTCGCCGAGCGCCATGCGCACACACTCGACGCCGGTCACGCGCCCCCCTTCGGCGAGGATGCGGCTCGGGTTGCACAGGAACAGGAAGCGCACCCCCTCGGCCTCGGCGTCGCGCACCTCGGCCGGGTCCGCCGGCATCTCATCGCGGCCGCGGCGGTAGACGACGGTGACCTCGGCAACGCCGAGGCGCAGCGCCGAGCGCGCACAGTCGATGGCCACGTTGCCGCCGCCGACGACCACAGCCCGTCGGCCCACCCGCTGATGCTCGCCCAGGTTGATGCGACGAAGGAACTCGATGCCGGGCATATAGCCTTCCAGGGCCGCGTCCTCTCCGGAAACGCCAAGAGCGCGGCTGTTCTGCGCCCCGATGGCCAGGTAGACGGCGGCAAAGCCCTGCTCCCGCAGGCCCTGCAGGTCGAAATCGCGCCCGAGGCGCCGGCCGTAGCGGATGCGCACGCCCAGCCGCTCGATGGCCTCGACCTCGCTGCGCAGCACGTCGCGCGGCAGCCGATAGTCGGGAATGCCGAGCGCCGCCATCCCGCCGGGCTCTTCCATGGCCTCAAAGACCTCCACGGCGTAGCCCTTCCGGGCCAGGCTGTAGGCGGCAGTGAGCCCACTCGGGCCGGCGCCGATGATCGCCACTCGGCAGCCGTTCCGGCCCGCGGCCGGGGGCTCCTCCCCCCGCAGGGCCGACTCGTTCTGAACGTCGGCGACAAAGCGCTTGAGGTGCTTGATCGAGACCGGATCATCGAGCCTGCCGCGCCGACACTGGAACTCGCAGTACCGCACGCAGACGCGCCCGCACACGGCCGCGAGGGGATTCCGCTCGCGGATGACCGAAAGCGACTGCGCGTACCGCCCCGACCTGATGTGTTCGATGTACCGCGGAACATCGAGCCGCTCCGGGCAGGCCTCGATGCAGGGCGCCGTCACCCTGGCATGGTAGTGCCCGCGGGGGCGCCGCCTGCCCTCGATGGCGGCCTGCCTGAACTCGGGCTCATAGTGGTCCAGCAGTCGAAGGAGCGCGGCTGCAGCGCTGCGCCCCAGCTCGCACATAGAGCCCGCGCGGATGAATTCGGCCAGCCGCCGGATGGATGCGATGTCCTCCTCGCGGCCGCGGCCGTCGACGATGCGCGCGAGCACATCGGCGATGACGCGGGTGCCCATGCTGCAGGGCACGCACTTGCCGCACGAGTGCGCCTGTGCCATCTCCATGTAGGCCCGCGCCATGTCGACGACGTCCACGCGGTCGTCAAAGACGGCGACGCCGTCCCACGCCATTATGGCCAGGATCCGGTTGCCCGGCTCGAACTCGTCCAGCTTTTCGAACTGCGGCAGGGTCGCCGGTGCCACGGCTGCGCCGCCGCGGCGGTCGACGACCTCGTCGCGCCAGATACCAAAGATCAGATCGGCCAACTCGCTCACCTCTCGGGGGCGAGTATACTCGGGACAGAATCTTCTGTCAACTCGTTGCTGCCACTTGCTATCTACAAGGACCCGGTGATATGGCGACCCCGACCCCTCCCCGAGG
>JAIMBM010000718.1 GCA_023511475.1 Anaerolineae bacterium | reverse complement strand
TGACCCTGTCCGCAAGTCTCTGAATCGGAGCGCCCCCCGCCGGGGCCTCCCCCCCCCGCCCCGGCCCGGCCGCCCGGCGCAGGTAGACCCGCCCGACCCGGCCGGGGCACGGACTCGGAGTACGTCAGGAGGAGTGCAGTGCGGATAGCAGTCGTCAGCGATGAGATCAGCGAGGATTTCGCCGAGGCTGTCGAGCTCGGCTCCCTGCTGGAGATCGACACCTACGAGCTGCGCTGGGTGCGACCACCCGGCGGTCTGAGGCACAGGCGTGTCGGTGACATCAGCGACGACGCGGCCGCCAGCCTGGCCGCCACGGCGAGGCGCCACGGAGTGACCATCAGTGCCCTGTCGCCCGGCCTCTTCCACGGACGCTGGGACGACCTGGCCCTGGGATATGAGCTGGCCCGCCTGGACAGGGCCCTGCATCTCGCCCAGATACTGGGCGCGCAGGCCATCATCGTGCACGGCTTCCGGCCCCCCGACGACCGGCGGAACGGGGTTTGCCCGCCGACGGTCATCGAGGTTCTGTCCGAAGCTGCCAGCCGCGCCCGTGACGCCGGCTGTACGCTCCTGCTGAGGAACGCCCCCGACAGCTATGCCGACAGCGGCGCCCACACGGCGTCCATCGTGCACGCGGTGCGATCGCCGGCGCTGGCCGTCTCGTGGGACCCCTGTCATGCAGTCCGGGCCGGAGAGACGGCCATCCGCGACGGCTACGAGTGGGTCGCCCCCTTTGTACGGGACGTGCGCGTAAAGGACCAGCGCCACGACGAGCACGGCTATGAGTACACCGTCCTCGCCGAGGGGATGATGGACTGGATCGGGCAGCTCGCCGTCCTCAGGCGCGATGGATACCAGGGCACGGCCACTCTCGGGGCGCAGATCGAGCCGCGCCTCCTGAGCACGATGCAGAGCCTGGACGCGCTGCGCAGACTGCTCCGCGCCGCGCGGACGGCTTAGGTCCGCCAACAACCTGCAGGGGAGGTGCCTGCCATGCCACAGGAGACGATGACCCCACGCGAGCGATGGCTGGCCGTGCTCACCCGGCACACGCCAGACCGCGTGCCTATGGACTACTGGGCAACGCCCGAGTTCACCGACAAGCTCGTTCGCCACCTCGGCTGCAGCTCGGAGCGCGAGGCGCTGGAGGCGCTGCACGTCGATTTCGTGGTGAGCGTCCACCCGCGCTACGTCGGCCCGCCCCTGCCCGAGGGGACGGACATGTATGGCTGCCGCTACCGCCGGGTAGACTATGGCACCGGCAGCTACGACGAGGTCGTGTACCATCCCCTCGCTCAGTACACCTCGGTCGAGGAGATCGAGCGGAGCTACACCTGGCCCAGCGTGGACTGGTTTGACTTTGGCACGATCCCGGAGCAGCTCAAGGGGAACGAACGCTACCCGATCCGCGGTGGCGGCTCGGAGCCCTTCCTCACCTACGAGAACCTGCGCGGGCAGGAGCAGGCCTTCATCGACCTCGTGCTCAACCCCGATATCGTGCACTACTGCCTGGATAGGCTATTCTCCCTGGCCTACGAGTACACCCGGCGTATCTATGAGCAGATTCCGGGGCAGGTTACTTTCTCCTACGTGGCGGAGGATATGGGCGGCCAGACCGACCTGATGTTCTCGCCAGCCCAGATCCACGAGTTTCTGCTGCCGCGCATGAAGCGGATGATCGACCTCGTGCACGAGGCGGGCGCCTTCGCCTTTCACCACAACGATGGCAACTGCCGGCGCATCATCCCCGACATGATCGAGGCGGGAATCGACATCCTCAACCCCATCCAGTGGCGGGCGAAGGGGATGGAGCGGGAGAGCCTCAAGCGGGACTTTGGCGACCGGCTCGTCTTCCACGGCGCTATGGACAATCAGTACACGCTGCCCTTCGGCACGGTCGAGGAGGTACGGCAGGAGGTGCTCGACAACCTGCGAATCCTCGGCGAGGGTGGCGGGTACATCCTCGCCCCCTGCCACAACATCCAGCCGCTCACCCCGCCGGAGAACGTCGTCGCCATGTATGAAACGTGCTTTGAGCACGGGTGGTGTTGAGGCCCCCACTCGCCATGGAAGTGCAGGGATCGTCGGTCCTTGGCCCCCACCCCCGGGGGCTTAACCCCGGTTTGCCCAGCGGGCAAAGCGGGGTTAAGCCC
>JAIMBM010000072.1 GCA_023511475.1 Anaerolineae bacterium | reverse complement strand
AGCCAATGCGCCTTCGTTCGGATCGAGCTTGCCCGCAGGATACTCGACCATGACCTTACCCATCGGATAGCGGTACTGGCTTTCCAGCAATACGCGGCCGTCGTCGAATAGCGGAATTACCATCACGGCGCCCGGATGCTGAACGTGGCCAGCCGGCCCTTCTACCAGGTGGCGGACCGCATCCTCGGCAGCCAGTTCCTCCAGGACATCGCCGAGTTTTTCCTGAACTTCCAGTCCATGTACGACGGCTTCGTCGAACGCGCCCGGGGCGAGGGGCAGGGGGTGTAACGGCGCGGGATGACCCGGCACGGGCCCATGGTGCTCGGGGCGTGCCGGCGGGCTGGATGGTGTAGCAAAGCCTTGCCAGGCGCCAAGGCGGGATGGCCGCCATTGCTATGGTGCGCCAGAGGGCCAGCCGAGCGGGCCGGCCCGTGGCGAGGGCGCGACCGGGGTGCTACACGGCGTCTTTGCTGAGATTGTTCAGGAACTCTTCGTTGTTGCGCGTCCGAGCCAGGCGCTCGATCATGGGCTGCAGCGCCTCATTCCCGCCGATGGCGTCGATCATGCGCCGGAGCGTCCACACCTTGGCGAGGGTCTCGGGGCCGATGAGCAGCTCCTCGCGGCGCGTGCCGGAGCGCTCGATGTCGAACGCAGGGAAGATGCGCCGCTCGGCGAGCTTGCGGTTCAGGTGCAACTCCATGTTCCCCGTGCCCTTGAACTCCTCATAGATGACGTCGTCCATGCGGCTTCCGGTGTCGATCAGGCAGGTGGCAATGATCGTCAGGCTGCCACCCTCCTCGATGTTCCGCGCCGCACCGAAGAAGCGCTTCGGAGGGTAAAGAGCGGCGGGGTCGATACCGCCTGAGAGCGTGCGGCCACTGGGCGGCACGATCAGGTTGTAGGCCCGCGACAGGCGGGTGATGCTATCCAGCAGGATCACGACGTCGCGTCCTCCCTCGACCAGCCGCTTGGCCCGCTCGAGCGCCATTTCGGCGACCCGGACGTGGTCCTGCACCGGATCGTCAAAGGTAGAGCTGACGACTTCGGCCTCGACGGAGCGGTCCATGTCGGTGACTTCCTCGGGCCGCTCGCCGATGAGCACAACCATGAGGTGCACGTCGGGGTGGTTCGTCGTCACGCCGTTGGCAATCTGCTTCAGCACCGTGGTCTTGCCTGCCTTTGGCGGGGAGACGATCAGCCCGCGTTGCCCGCGACCGATGGGAGCGAGCATGTCGAGCAACCGGGTGGCGAGGATGCTCGGCGTAGTCTCCAGCTTGAGCTGGCGAAGCGGGAAGATGGGCGTGAGGTCCTCGAAATGCGGCCGGCGCTTGGCTGCCTCGGGGTCGAGGCCGTTGACCGCCTCGACGCGGAGCAGGCCGTAGTACTTTTCGGTGTCTTTGGGGGGGCGCACCTGGCCGATGACCATGTCGCCGGTGCGGAGGCCGAAGCGACGTATCTGGGACTGGGAGACATATACGTCGTCGGGCCCCGGCAACAGGTGGTCCGAGCGGAGGAAGCCGATCCCATCCTGGACGATCTCGAGCACGCCGCCGCCAAAGATCAGGCCCTGGCCCTCTGCCTGCGCACGCAGCAGGCGCAGGATGAGGTCCGGCTTCTTGAGCCTGCTGTAGCCGGTGATGTTTTGGGTTCTCGCGATTTCGCGAAGGTCGGTTAGTGTCAGTTCCTCAAGTTCTGCGATGTTCACAGTTCACTCCCGCTCACGCTACCTGAGCCAGTGCGAATGTGAGCCCCTCTCGGGCGCGGCTACGTGAAGGCGAAGCCGATACGGCTTCTACGGCCGAGCACACGCACTCCCGGCCCTGTGCCATGGCACAACTGCTGGGGTGTAAACCCAATGGGAAGACCTTGACGGACATTGAGGGGATCGAAGCTGGGGGCTAACCCAAGGAAAGCTCTGGCCCCCGGTAGACGTGAAGAGCACAATCTTGGTTACTGTCAATTGTACCACCATCTCCGCGATTCGTCAAATCCCGACCGCTTCTCAGAGCGGGTATGCAAAGAACACCGCGATATCCTGGCTCGGGTATAGACGGTCGTTGTATCCGCAGAAGGCACAGCCCAGCCGCTGGCAGAAGCACAGTCCCGGGTAGTTCTTGGTGGAGGTCTCTAGCATGAGTTGCCGCAGACTGGCTCGCCGCGACCACTCGGCTGCCGCCTGGACCAGCCGTGTTCCGACGCCTCTGCGCCGGTAGCGCCGCATCACCACAAGGTGGTGTACCCAGCCAACGCGGTCCCATGGCTCGAGGCGCACGTCTATGAAGCCGAGGATCTCCGAGCCCTGACTGGCGACCAGGAAGCACTCGTCGCGATCATACTCCTCTGCCAGCCGGCTCAAGTCGTGAGGGTAGGGCACGCGCATCGGACGGGGCAGACGGGCGGTGCGAAACGTGATCTGCAGCTCGCTGCCGACGTTCCGCTCCTCCATCTGCCAGACGTGCTCCGTCTCTACCGAAGCATCGGCTTCAGCGCAGACCTCAAGATCCTCTGGGAACGCTCGTCGGATGATCACCTTGTTTCTCCTGGTGCCATGCGGCGGCAAGCACCTGGGTCGATGAGACAGGCTTCTCGTGCTCTTCTTCGTCCCAGATCTTGCCGTAGAGATATGTGACGACGATCTTGAGTGCGGCGGCCGTCGGCACACAGATGACCAGCCCCGTGAATCCGGCCAGTGTACCGCCTGCGATCAGCGCGAAGAGCACCAGGAGGGGGTGCAGATCGACGATCGGGCCAAGGAGGTTGGGCACGATGATCTGGTCCTCGATCTGGCGCAGCACAGTATACGACACAACGACGGCGAGTGCAAGCGTGACATTGGACCAGCCGAACGGGGTGACCGGCTGGAACAGAGCGACCAGGCTGGCGATTCCTCCGGCTATGAAGGGACCGAAGAGGGGCACGACCTCCAGCACTCCGCTGATCAGGGCAATGACCAGGGCGTAGCGCACGTGCAGGATAGAGAGGGCGACAAAGTTGGCAGCGGCCATGATGGCGATCAGCAACAACTGCCCGCGTATGTAGGCACCAAGGACGCGGTCGATGTCACGCAGCAAGGCCATAGCCTCGCGGCGGTAGGGGCGGGGGATCAGACGAGGGATGTGGCTGGTCAACCGTTTCCAGCTCCGGAGCAGGTAGAAAGAGACCATCAGGCAGAGAATGCCGTGCCCCACGCCCTCGAGAAGGGAAAAGACGGCTGGTATCGCCTGCCGGGTAAGGTAGCCGACCAGGTTCTGCAGCGCTCGCACGGCCTCGTTGACAAACACCGTGGCGTCGAGCTTGATTCCGTACAGCTCGACACCCCTCGCCGCGAGCTCCTCGTTCAGTGATACGATCCCCTGGCCGAGCCGGCTCAGAATCCCCGGCATCTCTCCGAGGAAGCCGCGGGCCTGCTCGAGGACGAGGGGCACAAAGACCGTCGCCGCCCACACCGCGATGGCCAACCCCACCAGGTAGAGGAGCACCACAACCCAGATACGACGAAGCCGGGTCCTGGCTTCGAGCCAATCTACGGCAGGGCTGAGGACGTAGGCGATGATTGCGCCCCACACAAAGGGCGCGAGCACCCGGCGCAGATGCATCAGCAACCAGATGGCCAGCCCGGCGCCAAGGAGCAGGAGGGCCAGCTTGGCCTCCCTGGAAAAGCGCATGCGTTCGGTGATCTCCCCCTCAGCCATCGCTACACCTTTGACCTCACGATGGAATAGCCGGGCTCATCAGCGCCGCTACCAGCGACTCGCCCTCGCGCACGCGATAGGCAGGTATGCCCGCCTCTGCGAGCCGAAGGAGTACCGGGGTGGCGTCCACCGGCGCGCCAAAGCTCCCCGGGTCTACCACCACGCCGGCACCGCGGACGCCGCGCCGGCGCAGGCTGCGCAGGACAGCAACCCACCCGGTGTCGGTCGACGGGGTAATCACGACTGCCATCGAGTTCCGGCCAAAAGCAGCGCCCTCTGCCGACAGGAGCTGCCCGATGCCGACATGCCCCTGCGCCCGGATCACGGCAAGGGTCTCGAGGAGCTTGGTCAGCTGGCGTTGGCCGCGCTCCGGCTGCACCATCTCCCGACGCTGGCTGTAGGCCAGCAACCCCACGGCACGGTTGCGCTCCAAGAAGTGCTTGCTCAGCGTCGCGGCAACGGCGACCACATACTCCTCGGTCGATGGGTCGAGCATCACCGGGCGCCCCGAGAGCGGCGGCCGTCCACTGGCAGGTAGCCTGCCCTCGGTTGGGCGCTCAAAGTGCGCCGCACTCTCCATATCCACAAAGAGCCAGATATCGGCCGTGGGGTCGAGCTCGAACTCTTTCACGATGAGCCGCCCGGTGCGCGCTGTAGATAGCCAGTGGATACGATTGAACGAGTCGCCGGGGTAATAGTCGCGCACGCCACACACATTCGGAGTCACATAGTGAGTGCGCCGGTGAATGGCGCCTCCTCCGCTCAGCTCGCCGGCGAGGCTGCCGAATCGCGGCAGATCGACGGTCAGAGGGTAGACAACCATGGAGGACGTCGCAGTCAGCCGCTGCCGGCGCACAAAGAGGCCGAAGGGATCGCCGCTGATGATCGTCATTGGCCCGAGGCGATAGCGCCCTCGCCGCCAACAGGTGGTGCGCACCGTCCACCCTCGGTGTCGCCCGGGCCCAAGAGAGGAGACAGCAAGGCTGGCCCGGTGCTCGGGCAGCTCGGAGTGGTCCCGTACCTCGACCCAGAGCTTGGGGAGCGGACCCCGGTTGTGCAGCACAAAGCGCTCCTCGGCGACCTTGCCGACCTGGCTGCGCGAGGAAGCCGTCTCCCGCTCGAGTTGAATCCAGTTGACGTTGTACCAGGCCCAGAGGTACGACACAACAAGGAGGCCGGCCAGCGACCAGGCGAGATTGTGAAAGATAGCCTTGCCGGTCGCCAGTGCCTCTGCGACGGCCAGCAGGAACAGGAGCACGACCAGGAGGCTGTTACGCACGCTCTTCCTCCATCGTGCCTCGGGCATCGGCCCGATGTCGTTCCGGTACCGCCGGCTGCTTCACGCGGGATGCCGGCGCGTGAGCAGCCGCCGAAGCTCGCTGCCCAGGAAGTAGCAGGCAGCCCGGGGGAGGTTCAGCTTCACCAGGCCAACCGGCAGCTCGAGCTCTCGCTTGTCGCACACCGTCGACATGTTGGCCTGATCGACTGCCGGCTTGAGGGCAAGGAGCTGCCGGTCTCGCTCCGGGCCTTCGGGCAGGGTCATGATGCGGTCGATCTCGGCGCTGAGGGCGACCGCCATCTTGATGCGTGCTTCCGTGGCCTCCGCCTGAGCCGAGCCGACCAGGCCGTATCGGGCTTTGAGCCGGTTCAGTCTGAGACCGGCCTCATAGGTGCCGGAGACTATCTCATCGCGTGTCATCCAGCGCGTCTCATAGTTCAGAACGTACTTCCAGCTCGGCTGCACGAGGGCACGCCGATGCTCCTCCAGCGAGTGGCAGAGCAGTCGGTAGCCATACCGTTCGGGCTCCTCAAAGGCTGCACTGCCCGGGTCGAGGAAAGGCGCGAGCGGCGAGATGAACGGGTAGAGCCGCGGTTCGGGTCCGCCCGCGAACCTCTCAAGAAGCGAGCCGCAATAGTCCACAGTCTCCAGGACCGAATCGCGCGTCTGCTCGGGCAGGCCTATCATGAAAAAGACGTCGAGCCGGCGACACCCGGCGTCGAGGGCGTCCGCCAGAGTCGCCTCGATGGCCTCATTGTCATAGTCCTTGCCAAAGGCCCGCCGCACGACCGGGTCATGGGACTCGAGCGACACCTCCAGCGTATAGTTGGGGAGCGCCCGCTTGAGCTTTCGCAGGTAACCGGCCGAGGCAGGGCCAAAGAGCTCCACGATCACCGGGCCGGCATAGCCCTGAACAGCCTGGAGAAAGCGCTCCGCGTACTCCTCACCCGCCTGCCGCAGGTCGCCCAGAATGAAGATCGGCCCGTTGATAAACTCGGCGATGCGCCTCACGTCGCCGGCAAGGCGCTCTGGGCTGCGGAAGGCCGGGCGCCCGCGCCCAAAGGTCTGCCGGAAGGCATAGGCCGACCCTCCGCAGGTCACACATCCCCTCGTGCAGCCCCGCACGCTCAGCGCCGCGGTGATCGGATAGTCGAGCCAGTTGTGAAACGGCACGTGGCTCAGCAGGTCGCGATAAGTCGCGACGGAGCGGACTACGAAGCCATAGTCGAGCGCCACGTGGTCGAGGTCAGCCGGAACGTAGCTGATCGGATTGGCCGTCACCGCGCCGTCGCTGGTGCGCCACGCCACATTGGGGACGTCCCTGGGCTCGCGCCCGGCGACGAGGCACTCCATGAGCCGGTGCATGGGCTCTTCGGTCGAATCCCCCCGCACAACATAATCGACGTACGGCAGGCGGAGCAGCTCCTCATAGTAGTAGGTGGAGGAGAAGCCCCCCAGAATGACAGGGGTACGCGGGTGATGCCGCTTAATCAGCTCGGCGACGGCCAGAGCGCCATGGGCATGGGGCAGCCAGTGAAGGTCGATGCCAAAAGCGGCCGGGTTCAGGCGCCGGATGAGCTGCTCGGCGTCGAAGCGCGGATCGCGCAGCATCCGCAGCGCCAGGTTGATGATCCGGACTCGCCAGCCGCGGCGCTCCAGGTACTCCGCTATGGTCGTAAAGCCGATCGGATACATCTCAAAGACCGGTGTCGACGGTACCAGGTCGCTCACCGGTCCATACAGGATCGAGTGCTCCCGAAAGTCGTAGACGCTCGGTGCATGTAGCAGAACAAGGTCCAGAGGGCGCATGCGGTGCCAGGCTAGGCTCTTCCCGCCCGCACCCGCGTCCCGGGGACGGGGGTCGAGCGGAGAATCTCGTCGACCACTGCACGCGCGTCCACATTCTTGATGCGCGCGGCAGGGCTGATGATAACCCGATGGGCGAGGGTCGGCTGGGCGAGGGCCTTGATGTCATCGGGGATGACATAGTCGCGGCCATCGAGGGCGGCCCAGGCGCGGCCGGTTCTGTACAGCGCCAATGCCCCCCGCGGGCTGGCGCCAAGGTACACGTCAGGGTGCTTGCGGGAGGCGGTCACGAGCGCGATGATGTATTCCTTGATCAGGTCGTCGACGTGTACCCGCTTGACCTCTTCCTGCATCGTTATGAGCTCGTCGATGGTGATGACCTGCTCAAGGCTCTCGAGGGGATGGGCGTACTGCTGCGAGTTCAGGATCGCGATCTCGTCCTCGGGGCTGGGATAGCCCAGGTTGATGCGCATGAGGAAGCGGTCGAGCTGAGCCTCTGGTAGGGGGAAGGTCCCTTCGTACTCGATCGGGTTCTGCGTCGCCATGACCAGGAAGGGCCGCGGCAAGGGATAGGTCACCCCGTCGACGGTGACCTGCCGCTCCTCCATGCACTCGAGAAGCGCCGACTGGGTCTTGGGTGTTGCGCGGTTGATCTCGTCGGTGAGGACGATCTGGGCCATCACCGGCCCTGGCCGGAACTCGAACTCGCGCGTCTTCTGGTTGAAGACGGAGACTCCAGTCACATCGCTCGGGAGAAGGTCTGGGGTGAACTGGATGCGACGGAAGGTGCCTCCGACCGACCTGGCTATCGCCTTGGCGAGGACGGTCTTGCCGACCCCGGGCACGTCCTCGATCAGGATGTGCCCCTGGCAGAGCAGGGCGGTAAAGGCCAGCGAGACCTCGTGGTGCTTGCCGAGAATGACCTTCTCGACGTTGGCGATCACGCGTGCGGCGGCTTGTGCGAGGTCGCTCATTGATGGCTCCTTCGCTCATGAAGGAATGCAGAAAAAGCCCGCCGCAGAGGTCTCCAGCGGGCCAGGGCATAAGATACATGAGTCGGTGCCAAAAGTCAAGGTACACCGGCGCGCATCTCACGGGTGCGGTCCCCCGCGGTGGCGCGGGCGACCAGGGCTGCAGCGCCGAGGAGGCCGCCTTCGTCAATGGCCGCTGCACGGACGATCTCAACGCGGTCGGCCAGCATGGGGAAGGCGTGTCGGCGGAAGGCCTCTCTGACCGGTTCAAGGAGCTGCTCGCCTGCCTTGGCCACCCCGCCGCCCAGGATGACGCGCGCCGGGTCGAGGATGCTGCTGAGCATGGCGATGCTAGACGAGCGTTAGATTTGTTGCGTGTAGCTGGAGAAATCGCTGAGAGAAATGGCGCCAAATTAGTAACTGAGGAACATGTGCGGGCAGCGGAGCGAAGAATTGAGCATGACCGAATTTTAGAAGCCTTACAGAATCTTCCTTTACATTCAAAACTGGTTCTTTATAGTGTATATCTTTTAGGTAAAGCAAATGTTAATGACGCAATTACTGGGGACATATACGAGGTTTATCATGAACTTTGCAGTGAAGCAGCACTTGTAGCTTTGACGCAGAGAAGAGTTAGCGGGCTCATTAACGAATTAGACGCCATAGGTTTGTTAAATTCAAGATTAGTTAATAGAGGACGTTACGGGCGCACAAAAAAGATTCGTTTAAGTGTTGCGTCTAGTCTCATTTATGAGGCGTTTATGAATGACCAAAGACTTGGACGTTTGATCAATTATGAGACGCGATATTTATCGCAATATGCGCATAGTCGGCGTTGAAGATGGAGCTTTCATAAAAAATGTTACGAAGAAGACGTTGCTCGTTGCCGTTCTTATGGAAAATGGCTTCATTATCAATTGTTCTATGGATGAAATTAGCGTGGATGGATTAGACGCGACCGAAAAATTGATCCAAATGCTGCAGGGATGGAGTTTCGATGCTGTGATATTGGCTGGGATTTCTTTTGGAGGCTTTAATTTGGTAGATCCATATGAAGTCTATATGCAATTTAGAAAGCCAGTGATAGTAGTTATGAGGACGAAGCCAAATAACATGGCTGTAAAAGCTGCGTTAGTTAAGCATTTTGAAGATTGGCAGAAACGTTTGAATGTTTTTGAAAAACTAGGACCAGTGTATAAGATAAAATCAAAGCCTAGTGAACCTCCAGTTTTTGTAGAAATTGTGGGTGCAAAGCTTAGTTGGGTTTCTAAAACTCTCTGCAATGCCGTAGTTGTGAGCCGAATTCCTGAAGCCATACGGGTAGCTCGCTTGATTGCTAGGGGCCTTACAAAATCTTCTAATGTTTCTAGGGGAATGTTTTAAAATCTATTGGTATGACTTGCCGTGTTTGCAAGTTAACTATGGGAACGATTCCAGGTGTTGGTTTGGCGCCCATTCTTTTCTGATATTCTGTCTGTTCTTGCCAAGCGCCGGAATTTACGATTAATGTGCCTCTATAAAATTCATATTGGAATACGTGAACGTGGCCGGCATGGAAAACGTCGGGCACTCTTTCAATGACTAGGTGATCTCTTTTTTCTGGGGCGATTGGCGTTCTTAAACCATAGGTTGGCGCTAGATGCCGGCTGCGGAGTAATATTTCCATTGCTTTTTCTGGAGTTTCAAAGGACATGTTTGGAAGTGTGGCAGTTACGTCGTCTAGGCTTCGCCCATGATATATTAGGAATTCGATTCCGTGTAGGCT
>JAIMBM010000717.1 GCA_023511475.1 Anaerolineae bacterium | reverse complement strand
GGGGCGGGGCCCCGGGGGCGGGGCATCCCGGGCCAGCATGGCTGGATGTCATCGCGGCGACTTCTGGACGGCATCACGGGTTGCCCTCCGAAAGGCCAAACTCGAGTTACACTGGATTCGCCGCCTCCGCGCAGCGGTGGGATCCGGCAAGCGGCGGTGCCCCAGAGGTTCATCAGGCCGACGGAGGCTGTCCGCCCCTCAAGGGCCACGGGGGTAGGGGCCTGGCAGCAGTACAGATGATCCTGCTCCCGGGTTGAACTGCACCCCCCAAGCTCTTTGTCCGCCGTTCCCGTACATGGTATAATCCCCGCTCAAGCGTGCCCACCGGTTGCGACGGGCCATGCCCGGGAGGGAACCATGAGAATCGTCCTGGACGCCATGGGGGGCGACTATGCGCCCGCCGTGGTCGTGGATGGCGGTGTGCAGGCCGCGCGCGAGTACGGCGTGGACATAGTCCTGGTCGGCCGCCGCGAGGCGGTTGAGCCCGAGTTGGCGAGGTTCGACACGGCGGGGCTCCCGCTCCAGCTCGTGCATGCCAGCGAGGTCATCGGGATGGACGAGCACCCGGCGCAGGCCGTCAAAACCAAGCGGGATTCGTCCATGGTCGTGGGCATGCAGATGGTTCGGCGCGGCGAAGCCGACGCCTTTGTCACCATGGGCAACTCGGGCGGTGCGCTCGCTGCGGCGTTGTTTCATCTGGGCCGCCTGCGGGGGATCAAGCGCCCGGCGCTCTCAACCGTCTACCCGACCGGCGCCGGACCCGCCTTTATCATCGACATCGGGGCCAACACCGACTGCAAGCCCGAGTACCTGCTCCAGTTCGCCGTCATGGGCAGCATCTACGCTGAGCGGGTCCTCGGAATCGCCAACCCGCGCGTCGGCATCCTCTCCAACGGCGAGGAGGAGGGCAAGGGCAACTTTCTCGTGCGGGACACGACTCCCCTCCTCAAGAGCTCGGGGCTCAACTTTGTAGGCAATGTGGAGGGGAAGGACGTGCCCGCCGGCCTCGCCGATGTCGTGGTGACCGACGGCTTTACCGGCAACGTGCTCATCAAGACCTCCGAGGGCGTGGCCGCGATGCTCCTCGAGATCCTGCAGCGGGAGATCAAGGCGCGGCCGCTGGCCGTGCTCGGGGCGCTGCTGGCGAAGCAGGCCTTTCGCGCCGTCAAGCGCGTGCTGGACTATAGCGAGTACGGCGGCGGGGCCCTCCTGGGGGTCGACGGGGTCGTCATCGTCGGCCACGGACGGTCAAACGCCAAAGCGGTCAAGAACGCGGTCCGCGTCGCCAAGGCGGCGGTCGAGGGTAAGGTGCTGGAGGCGATCCGCACCGGTATCGAGGCGATGCCGGGCTTTTCGCCAGAAGGCGAGGACTGAGCATCGTAGACAGGCAGGGTTGAGGTCATGCGGGTAGTCCGGAACGAGGCACTGATCAAACAGCGGGTCAAGCTCACCCAGCGGGGCAGCCTGATCGGCATGGCGCTGCTTCTGGGGTCGCTCTTTCTGGCGTGGCGCAACCAGGCTCTCTCCTGGATTCTGCTGATCGCTGGATTCCTCGTGGCGATGGCGGCGGTGCGCGTCGGGAATCGCTACGTCCGCCCCCCGCGGCGCGATGCGGTGCTGGACAAGCTCCTCAAGGGGCTGGACAACAAGTACGAGCTGTACCACTACCTCTACCCTGCCGAGCACCTGTTGCTGACGCCCAGCGGCCTGATCGCCATCCACATGCAGGAGCACACCGGGCGAATCACCGTCCAGGGCAACCGCTGGCGCCAGCGGCCAGCGGGGCTGCGCCTCAAGGTTCTGCTCGGGGAGGCCGGCCTTGGCAACCCCTTTGATGACCTGCGCATCGAGCTGGCGCGGACTAGCAAGGTTCTGGGGAATCTCCTCACCGAGAACTCGCTGCCGCTCGAGGGCGTGGTGGTGTTCTACTCCCCGAAGGCACAGATCACAGCAGAGAACCCGGCCTTTCCCGTCGTGGCCGCCTCGGACCTGAAGGCAACGGTGCGGGCCATGGCCGAGGCCCACCCGGCGCTGCCTGCGCGGACGCGCAAGGCCGTGGCCGCAGCCCTGCGCGGCGAGCGGCAGGCGGAGGAGGGCTAGGGGCCCTCCCGCCGAGCGGGAGCCGCGATGTGCTGCAACTTGACTGCCCCCACCC
>JAIMBM010000716.1 GCA_023511475.1 Anaerolineae bacterium | reverse complement strand
AGGGTCGCTGGGGGCCATTGCGACGGCTTCTGCGTGATGTTGGGGGGCGCGCGGCGAAAGGCCAAAGTCGAGCCCCTCCGTAGGGAAGAACGCCCCCTTTCCGCCGCTGGGGCGGCGCAGGAAGCGAGGGGCGGGGGTGGGTCACTGCCCCTCGAGCGGCGTTGCCTCGCCGGTGGGGGCACCTGCCTAGCCCCTCAACAGGTGCGGGGTGGGGGCCCGGTCGCGGACCGGCGCGGAGGATGTGGCGGAGTTTGGTGCCGAGGGTACCGCCGGGGCCTTGGAGCCGAGTGCGTGGGAGATGAGCGGTAGCGCAGGCGCACCGCCCCGGGCGGCGCGGCGTGCGGCAGGCAGGCGAGAGGGGCGGGCGATCAGGAGCGGAAGCGGGGTATCCCGTCAATGACTGGCCAGACGGCGCCGCAGGCCGGGCAGACGAGGTTGCGGTCGGCATCGGGGTGCAGATCGGTGCCGTCGCAGCGCAGGCAGCGGAACAGGGGCCGGCCAGGCCGCGGACGCCCAACATCACCGATGGCGCGGCAGCGCAGGAAGATGCTGGGGGTCAGGCGCAGCGGTGCAAGGGGTCGCTGGAGGAGGGCGTCGAGGTCGGCGAGGAGCTGCGGCGGGAGAGCGCGCTTGAGGGCGTCGACCCGGAAGAAGGAGAGGGCGCGCTCCTCTTCGATGGCAAAGCCGGCGGCGGCGAGGTGCTGCCGGACGTAGGCTGGGTGGAACGCATAATTGAGCCTGGCGAACTCGTAGGGTTCGAGGGTGAAGGGGCTGGGGCCCCGGCGCAGGGCGTAGCGGAGCATGGCCTTGAGATGGCGCTTGCTGGCGTGCTCGAGGATGAGGGTGCCGCCGGGGCGCAGGATACGGCGTAGCTCGCGCAGGACGGCGGGGACGTCCGCTGCGTGGTGGAGGACGCGCACCATCACGGCGGTGTCGCAGGCGCCATCGGCGAGGGGGATGTCGTAAAAGCTGGCGGCGACGGTGAGTGGCGGCTCGGGCGCGAGGCGCGCGCGGGCGTCCCGCAGGAGGTCGGGTGAGTAGTCGAGCAGGATGATCTCGCGGTGCCCCCGGTAAAGGTTGGCGAGGCGGCCGAAGCCGGCACCGACGTCGATCAGGCGGTCGCCAGAGGCGGGGAGCAGGCGGCGCAGCGCGCGACGCTCGGCGGCGTCCTCATAGTCCCTGCCCTTGCCTCGCCAAAAGTCCTGCTCGTAGGTGCTCTCCCCATAGTCGAGGACAGGGGGGTGTTGAGTCATGGCTTGCGGTCCCTCATCCTGTTTCACGTGAAACGCTCCCGATTGGCCGCAGCTGAGGCGCGGAGTGTTTCACGTGAAACACTCCTTCCTGCGCCAGTTGACAGCTCTTCTTCCCTCGCTTAGAATGGGCTCTGGAACGGCTCGCCTCATCGGAGAACCCTCATGACCACTATCTTGCTGACCCGCCATGGCCAGACCGAGTGGAACCGCGAGGAGCGATACCGCGGCCGTGCGGACATCCCGCTGAACGCTACCGGCGAGCGGCAGGCGGCTGCCCTCGCCGAGCGCTTGTCGGCCTTTCCGGTGACGGCGCTCTACACCAGTCCGCTCCAGCGCGCTGTTCGCACCGGCGAGATCTGTGCCGCGCGTCTGGGCCTTCGGTCGGCGGTGTTGCCCGGCCTCCTCGATATCGACTTTGGCGCGTGGCAGGGACTCGCGCCGGAAGCGGCTGCCGCCCGCGACCCGGAGGTCTATCGCCAATGGCTTGTGGCGCCCGGCACGATCCGCTTCCCCGGTGGCGAGGGCCTCGAGGACGTCCAGCGCCGCGCCATGGAGGCACTGGAGACGGTCATTGCGCGTCATCCCGAGGAGACGGTCGTGCTCGTTGCCCACATGGTGGTCAACAGGGTCCTACTCTGCACCGTCCTTGGCCTCGACCTCAATCACTACTTCGATCTCCGCCAGGACACGTGCAGTCTGAACATCTTCCGCTGCCTGGGGTCCCAGCGATACGAGATCGTGACCCTGAACGACACCTGCCATATGGCATCTGCCGGCTAGGGATGGCGGGGGCCAAGTATAGCCTCCGGGTGATGCGCTGTCAAAGCCTGTCGCGAAGGTAAGTGTTCGGACTCGCGCTCAGCGCATGGGACGGAGGCAGGCTGCTTTGAGCTCTGCCCGTCGGG
>JAIMBM010000715.1 GCA_023511475.1 Anaerolineae bacterium | reverse complement strand
ACCTTTCCCGCCCTGTTTTGGGCCCTTCTGTGGGGGAAAAAAGACACCTGTCCGCCCCTGAACCCCCTCCCCCAAGCGGGCACCGCGTGCCCGCTTGGGGGAGGGGCGCGGGGGCAGCGACCGCACGAGGAGCACCCTACCACCCTTCAGGAGCGCTAGAGCACGTGATAGGGGACGAGGACCTGAAAAGGCCAAACTCCAGGCTCCTGCAACAACGGGTGGGGAAGAGGCCGTCCTGTCAGGAGCGGCCTCTCACCGAGATCTCATGCTTCGCCGCGTGCTTCGGCCTTGATACGCTTGAGCACCTTCATGACGTTGTTCTCGCCCCGGCCAAAGTAATTGTACAGCCGAACGTACTCGGCGTACAGCCGATCGTAGACGCGCTGGTTCTCGGGGATGGGGCGGTAGACCTTGTCGGTGAGGTGCGCCATGTGCGCGGCTGCCTCGACGATGCTCGAGTATCCACCCGCCTCGGGGCCGGCGGCGACGGCGGCGTGCATCGCCGACCCGAGCGCTCCGGCCTGCGCCGACCTGGCGACCCGGAACTCGCGCCCGGTGACGTCGGCATAGATCTGCATGAGCAGGCGGTTGCGCTCCGGCAGGCCGCCGCAGGCGACGATCTCGTCGACGGCGACGCCGCTGGAGGTAAAGGCCTCGATAATGACGCGCGTGCCAAAGGCGGTCGCCTCGATCAGGGCGCGGTAGATGTCCTCGGCGCGGGTGGCGAGGGTCGCGCCGAGCAGCATGCCGGTCAGGTCGGCGTCGACCAGCACCGAGCGGTTGCCGTTCCACCAGTCGAGGGCCAGCAGCCCGTGCTCGCCGGGGTGCAGACGCGAGGCCTTTTCCTCGAGAAGCTCGTGCAGGCCGATGTCGCGGGCGGCTGCCTCCTCATGGTAGACGGGTGGCACCGCATGCTCCACGAACCAGGCAAAGATATCCCCTACTCCTGACTGGCCCGCCTCAAAGCCCTGGAAGCCGGGGATAATGCCATCCTCAACGACCCCGCACATGCCTTCGACGATGCGCTCCTCGGTGCCGAGGACCATGTGGCAGATGGAGGTTCCCATGATCATGACCATCCGCCCCGGGGTGACGACCGTAGCGGCGGGCACCGAGACGTGCGCGTCGACATTCCCCACACAGACTGCCGTGCCCGGCTTGAGGCCGGTGCGCTCGGCCCACTGGGGCGTCAGCCCGCCAGCCTTGGCCCCGAGGGGCCAGATCTGGCGCGACATCTTACGGTCGATCACATCCTCGAGGCGCGGGTCAAGCGCCCGGAAGTAGCTGCGGTCGGGGAAGCCGGTGCGCTTGTGCCAGATCGCCTTGTAGCCCGCCGTACACCAGTTGCGCACCTCGTTGCCGGTGAGCTGCCAGACGATCCAGTCGGCCGCCTCGATCAGGCGGTCCGCCGCCTCATAGATCTCGGGCGCCTCGTCGAGGATCTGCCAGACCTTGGGGAAGAACCATTCCGATGATATCTTGCCGCCGTACCGCTGGAGCCAGGGCTCGCCGCGCTCCCGGGCGATGCGGTTGATGGCGTCGGCCTCGGGCTGAGCGGCGTGATGCTTCCAGAGCTTGACCCAGGCGTGGGGGTTGGACCGGTACTCGGGGAGGACACAGAGGGGGGTGCCATCTGCCTTGGTCGGCAGCATGGTACAGGCCGTGAAATCGGTGCCGACGCCGATGACGTCCTCCGGCGAGACCCCCGCCTGCCGGAGCACGGCGGGGATGGTCACCTCGACCACGGCCAGGTAGTCCTCCGGGTTCTGCAGAGCCCAGTCGGGGGGCAGCGGCACGTCGGAGCCTGGCAGGGTCTCGTCGATGACTCCGTCAACATAGCGGTGCACGGCCGTGGCGACCTCTTCGCCCGTGGCCACGTCCACAAGGACGGCACGACCGGATTCGGTGCCGAAATCGATACCGATGGTGTATTTGGCCTTGCCCATCCTTCTCCTCCTCAGGCTGCTCTTGCTGACGGCGTGGTGGCGCAGCTGCGCCAGGCTGCCTCCGAGGGCTCTTCCACTATACGGTCTGCGCGATTGTAGCTTGCCGGGCAACCTCTGTCAAGCACGGGAAAGAGTGGGGATTCGAAGCAATACGCTATGCGAACTCGTACTACCTGTCGTACCTGTGACGCCGGCATGCTACTAGATGCAGT
>JAIMBM010000714.1 GCA_023511475.1 Anaerolineae bacterium | reverse complement strand
CGCCGCGGCTTCCGCCTGGGGGAGGGGGTTCCCTGACGATCTGGCGCAAAACCGAACCCGGTGGGCAGGGCTTACCAGCAGCCTGCCTCCGTTCCATGCGCTGAACGCGAGCCTGAACACGTACGCTCCTTATCTCACTTGACAGATAGGCCGTGCTATGGTACACTCCCATGCCTGAGCCGAGGTGGCGGAACTGGCAGACGCGCTGCGTTCAGGGCGCAGTGGGAGTGCTCCCATAAGGGTTCAAGTCCCTTCCTCGGCACCATGAGGCCCTCACGGCAGAGCCGTGAGGGCTTTGTGCTTTCTGGGGCCCGAGCGCTGCTTACCGGAAGATCAGCGGCGTGGCCACAATCAGGAACACGCCCCACACCACGTAAGCCGCGGACCCTCTGGCAAACACGCCGTGCAGCGCATCCAGCCATCTCTCCTCGGGGCTGCGGAGTTGGGTGGCGACCAGAGCCCCCAGAATGGCGATGTTGATCGCATTCCAGCCGATGACGGTCATGCGGTTCGGGGTAAGCCCGCCCAGCACCGTGCGGTACACCGTTGCGGACAGTGCGTACAGGCTGACCAGCACCGCCAGCCCCGCCACGGCCAGGACCCCCGCTCGCAGCGCCCGGCGGTACCGGGGGGCAAAGCCCTCCCCGCGCACCGGAGCCGCGCCCAGCACCAGCGCCATCACCGCAAACAGCATCGCATTGTACGCAATCAGCAGGCTGCGGTCGGCAAAGGGCCGCATAAAGCTGAAAGGTATCAGCCCGAGGACGACCACGAGCACCACCGAGGCCGGCACGAGCAGCAAGCGCGTGATCGTGGCCAGAAGATGCCCCGCCCCCTGCTCAAAGGTCTGCTCGAGCGGCTCGCGCTCTGGGTCGTACACCGTCGCGACGGCCAGCACCGGAAGGGCACCGAGCGCCGCGGCCACCAGGCGGAAGCTGATCTCGGGCCGTATCCACACGCCGAGTTGCGACAGCATCCCCCCGGTGATGGCCACAAAGATCATTGTGACAATGGCAAACACCCCGCCCGTGATCAGCACCTCGACGGATTTGGCCAGCACCGCAAAGAGCGGGTGCCGGCCCGGCCGTGTCCCAAGCAGGCCCAGCACCACCGCGATCCAGGCGGCGAGGGGCAGGTGCAGGAGCATCAGCGTCCGATAGTCCCGCAGGGGCGGGAGGCGGGCCCAGAGCAGAGCATATACCGTCGCCGCGGCCAGCCCCAGCGCTGCGAGCACAGGGCGCCTCCAGCCGCTCCGGCCGGCCAGGGCCAGGAAGGCGATGATCGCCGCGCCGGCCAGGGGCGCCCAGAGGAGCATAACCAGCGGGGTATAGTCCGGCAGCGACAGGCCCTCATCGGTCAGCGCCGCAAAGACCAGGCTGCTCAAGAGTGCCAGCGGCACCGCTACCCGCCACCGGGCTGCGACCGTCCGCGGCGCCGCCTCCGCCTGCAGACGGTAGTGCCAGGCCGCGTAGAGGGGATTATCCGGCGCCTGCTCGTAGCAGGCTTCGAGCATTGCCGCGAACTCGCTGGCCTGCCCGCGCCGGCGCGCTGCCTGGTACAGGCTCTCCAGCTGCCCGGGGTCCGCCAGCGCTCCCCTGATCGAGTCGGCGGTATCCATTGGATCCTCCTTTGTCCTTGCATCGCACCGTGCAGGGTACAGTAAAGCGAAAGAGCGGCCAATCGTCAAGCGACCGCAGGCGGGATACAGCCACGATGCCAGTATACCACACTCGCGCTGCCAGAAACTGCCAGTGGCTGGCCGGTTACTGGCGAGAGGGTCCGAGGGGCCGCAGCCGGGGAGGCGGCGCAGCACTATCTGACCTGGCACGGAGGCCGCTTGGCACCCTAGCCATCATTGCCGGCCAACCCGCGGGGCTGGCGCGGCGGTGTCACTCCCTGCTTCGGTGGCTCGCGCCGCCCGACTTGTGGGGGGTGACAACGTTGGCAGCCAGGATCCCAGCGCGGATTGCCAGAATGCGTTGTGGGTCCTCGGCGAGTAGAGGTATGCAGGTATCTGTTCAGTCTCGCATCTTGGCAGGGCCGGCGGCTACGTCTTGCCCCCACCCCGCGCCCCCGCCCCCCCCGGGGCCGCCCCCCCCGCGCGGGGGCGCCCCCGCCCCCCGCGGCGGCGGCGGGCGGCGGCCTGGGCCGCGGGTCGAGCC
>JAIMBM010000713.1 GCA_023511475.1 Anaerolineae bacterium | reverse complement strand
CCCTAGGTGTGGGGCCTTCCCGGGCGCACGATGCCGCAGGGCTTTACCATAACCGCCAAAAGGCCAAACTCGAGGGGTTAGGCCCCTCTACCCCCTTCCCCGCCGCGGCGGGGTTAGGGGTGGGGGTCTGAGGATGGAAGGTCCTTACGCCTGCACAGGGGCGGGCCCTGTCCGCCCATGAAGGGAAGGGCAACAGGGGGAAGGCGTCCCGCGACGAGCCTGCGCGAAGCCGATCCCCATGGGCACGGCCACGAGCAGCTTGCCTCCGTGCCACGCACTGAACGCGAGTCTGAACAGCTACGACGAGGCTCACGCTTGACGTCTCACGTCTCAGAAATCCACCTCTCGCCCCTCGTAGGCATACACGTACAGCCGGCGCAGCTCGTCGTACGAGGGCGCGCGGACGGCGGCGACCATCTGTGTGTCATTGAAGGCATCGTCGACCATCTTGTCGAGCTGCGCCTCATAGGCGGCGCGGACGATTCCGGCCTCGGCGACGCTCAGGGGATTGCCGACCTCGCGGATCAGGGCACGAATGCGGGTGGCCAGCGCCCGGGCGCCGGGCTCCCCGGTGACCGGCGAGCAGCCGAGAAGGGACTCCAGATCGGCGAATCGATCGGGCGCCTCGCGGGCGGCGAACTCGATGGTGTAGGGGAGAAAGATGGCTACCGCGCGGCCATGCGGCACGTGAAAGACGGCGCCGAGGGCGTGGCCCATGGCATGGGCGAGGGAGGCAAGGGCGTTGCCAAAGCCCAGCCCGGCGCAGGTGGCGGCGTTGTGCAGGCGCTCGCGCGCTTCCGCGTCAGAGCCATCGGCGACGGCCCGGGGCAGGTAGCGGACAACCAGGCGCGCCGCCTGCAGGCAGAGGCCATCGGTCAGGTCGGTGTGCCAGGCGCAGGTATAGCCTTCGACTGCGTGGGTCAGGGCGTCCAGGCCGGTGTCGGCGGTGAGGCGCGGCGGCAGGCCCATTACCAGCGCGGGGTCGACGATGGCCAGGTCCGCCGCGTTCTCACGGTTGCCCAGGCCCATCTTGCGGCCCTCGGCCGTGTCGGTGAGGACAATCGCCCAGGTGACCTCGGCGCCGGTGCCACTGGTCGTGGGGATGGTGATCAGGCGCGCCTTCTGCCGCAGGCCGAGGGGCAGGATGGGGTTGATCTCGGCCGGCTCCATTTCGGGATGCTCGTAGAGGATCCAGATGGCTTTGGCAGCATCCATGCACGAGCCCCCACCCAGCCCGACGATCCAGTCCGGCCCGAACTCGGAGGCGAGGGCGGCGCCGCGGCGGACCGTCTCCACGCTCGGGTCGGGCTCGACGCCGTCAAAGACCAGCGTCTCGAGGCCGGCTCGGTCCAGGTGTGCTTTGACCCGGTCCGCGGTCCCGAGGCGCACCAGTGTTGCGTCGGTCACGATGAAGGCTCGCTGCCCCTTGATCTCGTCCAGGGCCTCCAGCGCGCCCTCGCCAAAGACGATCTGCGGGGACACAAAGTACCACATGGGCGCCTCCGGGTGAAACGTGATGCGTGATGCGTGACGCGTGAAACGTGAGACGTGATACGTGAAGCGTGATGCGTGAGGCGTGAGACCGATTGTACGTTATTGGCTGAACTCGGTCGGCACGCGGGCGCAGCAGGCGACGATCTCTTTGGCGGCCTTGGGGTAGCGCATGATCTTCATCATGTTGCCCTGCAGCTTGAGCTTGCGGGTCATCATGCCCTGGATGGGGTCGAGCCTGCCCTCGATGACCTGCCGCCAGGCGGAGAAGGGCGCGCTGATCACGAACTCGGCCTTGCGCTCGTCGGGGCTAGAGAGCACCGCCGCTTCGGTGCATTTGCCGTGGAGGAGGCCGAGGAAGAGATAGGCGGTGTGGGGGTAGGCGTCATCCGGCTCCACCACGAACACGAAATCGCCCTCCCAGTCCTTCGCCGAGCGCTCGTAGGCCTCGCTGGCATTGAGCTGCTCCTTCAGCTCCTTGATCCACTCGTCAGATGGGAAGCGGATGGGCATGGGCTTACCTCCTCTAGCGTTGTCGGAAGTGAGCACTGCATTCTGCTCTTGGTGGGCCGGGTTTCATAACCCGGCCCATACTTCTGGCCCAGAAACGTGCCCTTCACCTCTCGGCAGTTCAGGGGCGGACAGGTTGCCCCACGAGCGGGACCAACGCATTCGAGGGGC
>JAIMBM010000712.1 GCA_023511475.1 Anaerolineae bacterium | reverse complement strand
TCCACTACCTCGGCTGGCCGAGGATCATCGCCACCGTAACGCAGTTCGTTACCGGTCTTATTTGTTAAGCTGCAACAATCGCCAGCGTCGTTGCGCTTGGCCCGCGCGGTTCGTCACCCGCAATGGATGTGTGGATCACATTAGAGATGCGCGTCGAGCCACTGCATGACGTCCCTCGCGACCTCCTGCCACTGGATGTCGTTGTGAGGCTCGTGCAGGCCGCCAGGATAGATACGGATTGCCTTGTCGGGGTAGGTGACGGCCTCGAAGAAGCGCTTTGCGCCCTCGGCTCTCACCAGAGGGTCCATCTCGCCATGCAGGAAAAGGACCGGCAGGCGAACATCCCCGGCGTGGCTCTTGATCCAGGCGATCGTCTTCAGCCCCTCCGTGCCCCAGCGGACGGACCGGCACCAGTGATTGAGAGGGTCCTCCATGTAGGCCTTGGCCACCTCCGGGTCTCGCGAGAGGCAACTCCCTTCGAGCCCGACCCGCATGGAGAACGTCGGGAGCAGACGGGATAGTGCCCTCGCCACCAGCACCAGGAAGGGCGGCGCTGCCGTTCCTGCCGGCTCGAGGGCCGTCCCCGAGAGAATCGCCCCCTGCAGCCCCTCGGCATCGCGCAGGACATAGTCCAGCGTCACCAGGGACCCCTGGCTGTGGCTATAGAGGAACACCGGGGCCCCAGGGAACAGCCGCCCGGCGAGTTCGAGGAACAGGCCAAAGTCGCTGCGATAGTCGTCCCACGAGTCAATGTGGCCGCGCTGCCCGCCGGAACGGCCGTGCCCTCGCATATCGTAGCCGGCCACGGCATAGCCGGCCGACGCCAGCGCCCCGACGAGCTTCCCGTAGCGGCCACAGTGCTCACCCACGCCGTGGGCGAGAGCCACCACCGCCCGCGGGCTCCCCTCGGGCAGCCACGTCTGATAATAGAGCCGACAGCCCTTGACGCCCTCAAAGTAACCGCCGGGTTCCACCGTGCTGCTCCTTTCCCCTGTCGTGCAGCGCGAGTAGCGTCGAGGGGCTCCGGATCACGAAAGCACGAATGCGGCGAAAACGCGAAAGGGAGGACGAGGCACTCCGCCGTACCCTTTCGTGCTTTCGCGCTATTTCGTGCTATCGTGGTTCAAGCCGTCCCCCATCTGTAGTGCCCGCTGCGGCAAGGGGATTCGGATGTGGTGACGGTCACGCCATCGTACACAACCGGGATATCCGCCTCGCGCCGATACTGAAGGCCATGCTTGGGCAGGGCGATCTCCAGCGCCCGCTGGTAGTCGACCTCCATACAGTGAGGGCCCATCTGTCGCTGCACGTCAATGCACGCGCCCAGAACCGCATGCGAGAGCGGCTCAAAGTGATGCTTACCCCTCGCACCTGTCCCCACGCACCACTCCCTTTTGTGGCTTTCGTGCCCTTCGTGCCCTTTCGTGTTTTCGTGATCCAGCGCCCACTACGACCGCCTCGGCCGGTACTGCAGCGCCTCGGCCAGATGGTGCGTCTTGATATCCGCCGCCCCATCGAGGTCCGCGATGGTGCGGGCGAGCTTGAGGATGCGGTGAAAGGCCCGCGCGCTCATCCCCAGCTGCTGCACGGCGGCGCGCAGCAGGGCGCGGCCCGAGTCGTCCAGCCGGCAGTGCTCCCGCACCTCGTTGGGCCCCATATCGGCATTGGTGATGATGCGCGGCCCGCGCTGCGGGATGCGCGTGCCATCCCCATCGACGCCGAACCGCTCCCGCTGGATGGCCCGCGCCCTCTCGACCCGTGCCCGCACGGCCGCCGAGGGCTCCCCGAGCCGATCGTCGGTGAGCTTGTCGTACTCGACCCGGGGCACGTCGAGGTGGATGTCAATGCGATCGAGCAAGGGCCCCGAGATGCGCCGCTGGTACCGGCTGACCGTGGCCAGCGAGCAGGTGCACTCGTGGGTGGGGTCGCCATAGTAGCCACAGGGGCAGGGGTTCATGGCGGCGATGAGCATAAAGTTGGCGGGGAAGGTGAGGGTGCCCTGCGCGCGGGAGATGGTGACGACCTTGTCCTCGAGAGGCTGGCGCAGCACCTCCAGCACCCGCGGGCCAAACTCGGGCAGCTCGTCGAGGAAGAGGACTCCCCGGTGCGCCAGTGACACCTCTCCCGGCCGCGGCCACTGCCCGCCGCCGACCAGCCCGGCATGGGAGATGGTGTGG
>JAIMBM010000711.1 GCA_023511475.1 Anaerolineae bacterium | reverse complement strand
TAATCCGCAAGGGAGGCATTACCAACCTCGACTTCCTGCGCGAGGGAGTCGCCATCATCGCTCAAGCCTTGATGGAGATCGAAGTCGCGCAAAAGACCGGAGCCGAACGAGGCGAACGTTCGCCCAATTACCGTAACGGCTATCGGGACCGGGCCTGGGTCACCTTCCGTTCTCGCTGGCATCCTTGGCGGAAGGGCAGTTCGAGGGGGCGGTCTCGAATCCTCATCGTGGGCGCCGGAGAAGCCGGCCAGCTCCTCGCCTGGCGTTGCCTGCATCAGGATGCAGGCAACGGCTATCAGGTAGTCGGCTTTGTCGACAACGATCCGGACAAGATGGGGTTGACCATCCATGGCTTTCCGGTGCTCGGTCCCTGCAGCGCCATTCCCCGACTGGTGGCCCGCCACCACGTGGACCTGATCATCATAGCCCCTGACGAGATGCCCGGAGAGACCTTCCGCGACCTGCTGGGCATCTGCGAGGGGACCAACGCGTGTGTCAAGGTGCTGCCAGACATCTTTGACTTTATCCAGCGCACAAAGGGGCTACCGCCGCTCCGGGACATCAGCCTTGAGGATCTCCTCGGCCGCAAGCCCGTGAAGGTCGATCATGAAGCCTGCAGCGGCTTGTTGCAGGGCAAGTCGGTCCTGGTAACGGGCGCTGCCGGGTCCATTGGGTCGGAGCTGTGCCGACAGGTGCTTGCCTTCCATCCACGGCGCCTGATTATGCTCGACAATAACGAGAGCGGCCTGTACAACCTTCATCTCGAGCTGGAGCCGTTCTCAGGCGGGGCGGCCTTACACATCGTGGTTGGGGATGTCGTCAACAGGCAGAAGATCGAGAGGCTCTTTGCCGAGCTGCGGCCAGAGATCGTCTTTCACGCCGCTGCCTACAAGCATGTGCCACTGATGGAGGAGCATCCGGACGAAGCTGTCCGTGTGAACATCCTCGGCACGCGGAATGTGGCCGAGGCTGCGTGTCGCTACGGCACCGAGCGCCTGGTGTTCATCTCGACGGATAAGGCGGTTGATCCAACGAGCATCATGGGGGCAACGAAGCGGGTTGGCGAGATGCTCATCTCCGCCCTGGCGGGTACCTCACCGACGCTGTGTACGGCGGTCCGTTTTGGCAACGTCCTTGGCAGCCGGGGGAGCGTCGTGCCAACCTTTGAGCGCCAGATCGAGAAGGGAGGGCCCGTCACCGTCACCCATCCAGATATGACCCGCTACTTCATGAGCATCCAGGAAGCAGTGGCCCTCGTGATTTACGCTGCCTCGCTGACAAGAGGGGGCGACCTTTTTGTGCTCGACATGGGCGAGCAGGTAAGGATCGAAGAGTTGGCACAGCGCCTGATCCGCCTCCGCGGCCTTAGACCGGGAGTTGATATCCCTATCCGGTACATCGGGGTGAGGTCTGGCGAGAAGCTCCACGAGAGTCTCGTGGAGGACGACGGTGAGGCGGAGCCGACCGAGCACCCGTCGATTCGAAGGGTGAACAGCAACCACGAATGGCGCAGGACCGACCTCTATCGTCAGATCGACAGTCTGGCACGGGCGCTCGAGGAGGATCGGCAAGCGGCGACAGAGGTCCTCTGGAAGATCGCCTGCGGTGCGCCGCGGGCGCTGCCGCGCAGTTGATGACCCGCAACTCCCCGAGACCGTCCCGCTCAGTCCGAAGCAGCAGTCGTCGTTCTGTGGTCACAGCTTGAGTCAAGCGAGGGCGTGTGATCCCCTGAGCGAATGGGCAGCACCTGCGCGTCTTTTCCCGCTTCCTGCGTCAGGGTGAGCAGAGGGACCTCTGCAAGCGGTAGCGCCATTCCACTCACGTCGGTAACCGGCAGCCTCTGTAAGGATACACTGTCGTACAGGCAGACATACATCGTGTAGGTGCCCGAGGGCAGCAAAGCAGGCAGGGGGAGTGTGTGATGGTCTGCTACGATCTCACCGGCCTCCCAGAAGCGAGTGGGGTTAATGCCTTGCCGCGGGAGCTCGTCGACCTGCGAGACGATGGTCTGCTCTGAATCGCGCAGTTGAATGGAGACTTTGTAATCTGTCCCCGGTGACTGGATGGCGAGCCACTCGAGCTCGACCCCAACAGAGGGAGCGGGCGAAGCCAGACAGGCCTGTACTCTGCTGCCGGTGAGGCCGATGACCGGTCCGAAAAGCAGCGCACTCTGCTTTGT
>JAIMBM010000710.1 GCA_023511475.1 Anaerolineae bacterium | reverse complement strand
GTGCTCGTGCGGCCCTCTTACGTGCTTGGGGGCCGGGCCATGGCCATCGTCTACGATCAGGCCGGGCTCGATCGCTACATGCGGGAGGCAGTTGAGGCCTCCCCGGACCACCCGGTGCTGATCGATCGGTTCCTCGAGGACGCCTTTGAGGTCGATGTCGACGCCGTATCCGATGGGAGCGACGTGGTCATCGCCGGCATCATGGAGCAGATCGAGCTGGCAGGTGTCCACTCGGGCGATAGCGCCTGCGTCATTCCGACCTACATGGTCAAGCCCGAGCACATCGACACGATGCGTCGCTACACCCACCGGCTCGCCCGAGCGCTCGGTGTGGTCGGGCTGATGAATGTGCAGTACGCCATCAAGGACGACGTGGTGTACGTCCTCGAGGTGAACCCGAGGGCCTCGCGCACGGTGCCCTACGTGAGCAAGGCGACCGGCATTCCCTGGGCCAAAGTCGCTACGCGGGCTATGATGGGCCAGAGCCTCGTGGAGCAAGGCATTCGGGGCGAGGTCCCGGTGCAGGGGTACTTTGTGAAAGAGGTCGTCCTTCCCTTCATCAAGTTCCCAGGGATGGACACCCTCCTCGGGCCAGAGATGCGCTCGACCGGCGAGGTGATGGGCGTCTCCGAGCACTTTGGCTGGGCCTATGCCAAGGCGCAGATGGGAGCGGGCTGCTCCCTGCCGCTGCAGGGCACCGTCTTTGTCAGCGTCAACGACAATGACAAGCCGACGGTTCTCCCCATCGCCCGCGAGCTGGCAACCCTGGGGTTTCGCCTGCTGGCAACACGCGGCACGGCAAGATACCTGCAGGCGTGTGGCCTCGAAGTGCAGGCCATCGACAAGGTCGGCGAGGGGCGACCCAACCCCGTTGACTATATCGTGAACGGCGAGATCCAGCTCATCATCAACACGCCGACGGGCAAGACGGCCTTTGTCGACCGTGGCGCCATCCGCCGCGCCGCCGTCGCCTATGGCGTCCCTACCCTCACGACCCTCTCTGCGGCCTCTGCCGCCGTGCAGGCGATCCGCGCGATGCGGGCGGAGCCGCTGGCTGTGCAGAGCTTGCAGGAAGTCAGGACTCGTATAGACTAGGGCTGCCAGAGGGCAAGGACTTGGCTGGCCGTCCAGGTGTCCCCTTCCAGCTGAAAGGCTACCTCGGCGCCGCAAGAGCTCTGGGGTGCTCTGCCAGAGCCGCGAGTAGCCTTACTGACCGCCCACACCAGCGAGAGGCGCACCCTTGCCCGATCATCCTGAAGCTCGACCCGGTCGAAGCGCAGGTAGAGGTAATCCCCCTCGCTGTTGGCCCGGGCGCGTATGGCGCCGGAATCCAGGAGCCTGACCGTCCGCCCGGGGAGCGACAGCCGGCGGCTGGCGGGGGAGCCGTCGTCCTGGATCACGATGGTGGCGTACCGCGATAGCATGTGGCCATCGGGGAAGGGGCATTCGATCCCGTGCGGCGGCTTACCGAGGACGGCCCACTCCAGCATGGCCTGGCGGAGCGCAACCTCTTGCCGGAGCTGGGGCGAATCGGGGGGAGAAGCACAGGATCCTGCAAGGACAAGGAGCGCAAACGGCAGGAGAATACCGCAAAGGGGCCTGCGCATCATGGGTCGGGCCTCCGTGGGGCGTGGTGGGATCAGGTAACGGGGATGATACCAGAGACATGCCTGCAGTCAAAAACGCCTGTCGGCTCTGCAGTTCAAATCTGGGGCAGTTCGCGCCCGGCTGCGCTGTCGCCGGCTCCTCCCCCGTCCGCTTCCCGGGCGGACGCCGCGGCCTCCGCCTGGGAAGCGGAGATACCCGACGTGGGGTGTTTGGCGGCGGGGGCGCGGGCCCTGGCAGCAGCACAGATGAGCCTGCCCCGAGGGCAAACTGCACCCCGGGCTTTGCCGGCGTGAGCGGGTTGGATCGGATGATGGGAGGAGACTCTTGGGTCGGCCGATAGTTGTGCTGTCCCAGCCGATGCACGCGGAGGCTGTGGCGCGCCTTCAGCAGGAGACCGAGGTGCGCGTGTCCCCGGGCTGGGACGAAGACTCGCTCATCGCCGCCCTGCGCGATGCCGACGCCCTGATCATGCTCGGGGTTGGCCTGGCGACGCGCCGGGTCATCGAGGCGGCGCCGAGGCTGCGCATCATCGCCCGCCATGGGACGGGCACCGACAACATCGACCTCGAGGC
>JAIMBM010000709.1 GCA_023511475.1 Anaerolineae bacterium | reverse complement strand
GTGGCGAGGAGACGATTGTGCGGTGCTGCTCGCGAGCGCTCTCGTCGCCTCGGGCGAGCTGTGCAGCCAGGCACCGGAGCTTGGCATGCGCGTCTCCTACTGAACGAACGTCCGACTGGGCCCACACGTCATAGAGCATTGAGCACCTCCTCTCCCGTACGGACCAGGGATCGGGGCACGCCTAGCGCTTGCAGCCGGTCAATGGTCTGGCTGAGCACACTGGCATCGGGAACGTAGCCCCATATGCGGCCGCCCTCGTCCGGGGCCGCGAACGAAAAGACCTTCTTGCTGACGGCCGCTGCCGATGGCGTGCCCCTTCGCCCACGTAGCGCTTTCTCTACAGGCCCATGGCGGATCTGGCGTCCATGGTGCGACAGGCCCATGAGATCGTTTATCGCGGTGCGGTTAAGATAGGCGCCACTCGCGAAGAAGAAGTAGCGCATGTTCGGCCATTCGCGGCGGTTTGTTTTGTTGGGGGGCGTGTTCTGGCGCACCCACTGCCGGGCCGCCGCTAGCGTGCCAGGAACCGACGGCAGATCAAGGACCTGCACCAGTCCGTAATCCCGCGATGCTCTGCTGGGCCCGTCAGGCTTGAGGGTCGTTCGGCCACCAATTGCCCCATATGTGGCTACGAGCCATATGGTCTTCACCAAGAGCCAGGCTTCCGCCTCGTCGAGAGGCCTCAGCTCACGCAGTGTCAGTTGGAGCACCTGGCCCGCAGCCACGCTGCCCGCGGGCTCGATACGGAGCTTTCGCGCCCAGCCAGTGCAGCCGAAGAGCCGGCAGGCCGGGCAAACATCCCTCAGCCCGCGAGCCACAGCGGTGTCGCGCGGCTCACCAGCGCGGCGTCCCCGCTCGTACGCTTCCGAGTCGAAGACGCAGCGATCTTCCCTGGCGACCGGATCACAGGCGTAGCCGCCGAGGCCGCGGATCAGCGCCTCGTACCACCACCGCAGGGAGCCGATGATGCCGGTCGCGTGCACCCGGTCGCAGGTCCGGTCTGCGCCGCCGGTCCACAGCGGGGTCAGCGTGCGGAGCGTGACGGTTGTGGTCTGCAGCATATCACCTCCTCCAGGGGCGGCACTGCCCCATGCCCATGGTGGTCTTCATCCCGACGCCGGCGTAGAAGGCAAAGGCGGCGAGGGCGTTGAGCTGGCAGCGGATGGGGCCGTCGGCGGCCATCAACCCATAGGTCACCGCACCCACAAAGCCAAGCTGCGGCGCCTTCCCAAAGTCGAGCATCTGGGTCCTCAGGTCGGCCAGGCGCTTGACGACGACGTGCTCGTCCAGGTAGGCAGCGAGGGCCTGCCGGTCCAGCTGGAGCTCTGGAGGCGCAAAGGCGTTCCAGGCCCGTGCCAGGCTGCCGAAGACGAGCGTCGGCAGCGGCAGGGGCACGATCTTTTTGCCCCAGGGCTGCTGGCCGAAGCTAAAGGCGGTCGGCGAGGTGAACTCGAGGCTGATCTCCTCCTCGGCCGCCGCTCCCGCCACCAACGCACCCCACGAGGTGTATCCGGCCCAGGGGTGGCTGCCCGGCGTCACGCGGACCTCCCTCACCAGGAGCTCCGCCTTGCCCAGCCGCAGCGCCGGCCGGAGGTCCGGCCTCAGGAACCGCTCGACGAGCCGGGCGTGAACCTGCGGCCGCAGGCAGGTTACGCGCAGGGCGTACTCCTCTCCCGGCGAAAGGACCACTCGCCCATCCTGTGCGCGCCCCACCCCCAGAAGGGGCGAGACGGTGAACGGCCGCAGCGCCCCCTCGGGGTCATGCAGCGCCGCCGACAGCTCCGGGTCCACCTCACGCACCGTGGCCAGAAAAGCGGCATGCGCCTGATGACCTATTGTCGCCGAGACGCTCACGCGTGAGGCAGGCGTCATCGTGAGAACGATGGATGACAGGCTGATTTCGGGGTTGGACATATTCCCTGTACACCTCCCCCATCGCCCTGCGGCGATGGTTGGCCGAAGGGCCTGCACCCGCAGATTCTCGACGACCTGCATGGGTTGCCCCGACGGGCGCAGCACTGGCACTTGCAGGGCAGTGCCCCATCCCCCCAGCCCCCTTCCCCACCGCCTCAGCGGTGGGGAAGGGGGCGTTTCTTTTCTTATGGCGGGGTTGGGGGGGGGGGGGGGGGGGGGCCCCCCCCCCCCCCCCCCCCCGGTGTAAAACCCACCCCCCCCCCCCGGGGGGGG
>JAIMBM010000708.1 GCA_023511475.1 Anaerolineae bacterium | reverse complement strand
GCCTTGTGGCGCTGATCGGGATGCAGCACCGCTTCGGCGGGCACAGCGGCTTTCCCGCCTCCCTGCAGCAGCCGCTCGAGGCGTGCATCCTCGGCCACCCCTACCCGGACTTGGGCGACGACGGGGAGGATAGCCACGCCCTGCTCGAGGCGGCCGCGGCGGTCCTCGCCGGGCAACTGTACCCCGGGCACACCTTCCGGCATGCGGGCGTGAGCGGCCGGGAACTGCGCGCGCGGGCCGAAAGGATGGTTCTGCGATGCCTGCGGCAGCGTGGCTCGTGGGGGCTCCCGGAGTGGGGCTCGCCTTCATCCCTGGCCCTGGACCTGGTGGCCCTCTCCCACCTCGTCGATCTGGCCGAGACCGAGGAGGTGTACGACATGGCCACCGCGGTGCTGGACAAGACCCTCCTGGCCCTCGCCCTCAGCTCGTTGAAGGGCGCCTTCGGGGCGCCCCATGCGGACGCGCGAGTGCCCGAGGTGTTTGGCGGGCTCTTGGGTCCTGCGGGCGCGGTCAGCCGGCTCCTCTGGGGGCAGGGAATCTACAATCAGGAACTCGCTGCGGCGGTGAGCCTCTCTTTGCTGCAGCAGTATGAGCTGCCACCCATCATCCCCGAGATCGCCGCCCGCCCGCTGGACGAGGAGTGGGGGTACGAGCGGCATCTCGCTCTCTCCAGCCGAGTGACCCGGGAGGTCGACAAAGCCGTATACCGCACCCCCGATACGATGCTCGCCTCGGCGCAGGACTATAGGCCTGGCGAGCCCGGTGGGGCGGAGCACATCTGGCAGGCCACGCTGGGGCCCGCTGCAGTTGTCTTTACCAACCACCCCGCCTGCTCCGACGACGCCGCCCGGCGGCCGGGGTTCTGGGCGGGCAACCGGATCCTGCCCCGGGTAGCCCAGTGGAAGGATGTGCTGATCGCCATCTACAACCTGCCGGAAGACGACTGGATGGGGTTCACGCACGCCTACTTTCCCGCTTACGCCTTTGAAGAGCACCTCCTCCGCGGGGGCTGGGCCTTCGCCCGGCGTAAGGATGGCTACCTCGCCCTCACCGCCTCGCAGGGTCTGTCGCTGGTCGCGGATGGACACAGCGCCTTGCGCGAGCTCCGCTCGGCCGGCCGGCACAACATCTGGCTCTGCCACATGGGGCGCGCCGCGCTCGATGGCAGCTTCTCCCGGTTTCAGGAGAAGGTGCTCGGGCTCAAGATCGACTTCGAGGGCCTTGACGTGCGCTGCACCACCCTGCGCGGGGATAGCCTGAGCTTTGGCTGGCAGGGTCCCTTCCTGCGCAACGGCGAGCCGCAGCCGCTCAGCGGCTACCGGCACTATGAGAACCCCTATACGAGGGTCGAAATGGGCGCGGAGGAGATGCAGGTCCGCTCCGGCCGCTACCTCCTGCGCCTCCGGTTCGGGAGGCTGCCGGAGGGGAGCTAGCCTCTGGAGGCGCCCCTTCGCGTTTGGCCCTTCCGAGCGCAACAGATGCCGCCATCCAGAGGTCGCTGAGATGACCTCCGACTGTGTTGCGCCCGGGACCCCCGCCCCCTGACCCCCGCGATCCCACGCTTGACCGGAAAGGACCGACACACATGGGATTGACGCGCGTCGCTATCAACCGGCCGCTCTTCATCCTGATGGTCATCAGCGCGATGGTCATCATGGGGGCGATCGCCTACACGCGGCTCGGCCGGCCCGATCTCGGCCTCGTCGCGATGACCGAGGTCGCCGATCACGTCATCGTGGTGTCCTCGGAAGGCGGTAGCTGGTTCCCGTCCATGACGGCCGGCGTTTGCGCAGTCAACGCTGTATTGACCTCGCTCGAACAGCAGGGCGGCCAAAAGGTTCAGGACGCGATCGCGGACATGGAACACACCTGGGCCGAACTCGAGCTTTACGACATCTAGCTGTACTGACCACCGACGTTGGTGACGGTGTGGCGCCCGCGATGGGCGTCCTCGCGCCCGAGGCACCGGCCGGTTGAATTCGGTCGGAATGAGAACCTCCGGCGAATCGGGGAAAACTCTGGTCAACACCGCATGCTCTGTTGTACTGTATAACAGTAATACCGACAAAGTTGTTGGGATCCCGGTAGGCGCACCATCGACGCAGATCGACGGGCCCACCCCGCCCTCAGCGACGGCCGGCCCGCACGGACTCGGCGCGTCGGTCAACGGCGTGGGCCGATCGGAATATCAACGGCG
>JAIMBM010000071.1 GCA_023511475.1 Anaerolineae bacterium | reverse complement strand
GCCCCCGCTTCCGCCGCGGGCGCAGGTTCGGCCTGAGTACGCTTCGGCGGAGCGGGCGTCTCGGAAGCCTTCTCCTCACGGGCCACGACCGGCCCGCCCACGGTGACGGTGTAAGGCCGCCCGTTCACCCGCACCTGCATTGGCGTGCCATTCGCCGCCATGCTCTCGATCTCGACGGTGTAGACCGTCCCATTCACTGTGACTTGGATCTTTTCTGACATCACCCGGATCCCTGCCCCACGCTAGAGTACGCGGCCGGCAGCCCGCCATACGCTGCCACTATCTGTCGGCGTCAGCACCGTCGTACGCGGCGCCGCCCGCTGCCGCTCCGCGAGGACCCCCAGCGCCACTACGATGGCCGCCGCGACCTCCTCCTCGCGCTCCGCCGGCTCGGCGGCCGCCACGTTGAGCGCATCCAGGCCATTCTCTGCACCGTGCCCATGGACCAGCGGCTTTCGCGGCCGGAACACGCGATCCAGTGCCACCATGATGAGCATGAGCAGCCCCAGCGAAGCAAAGATGAGCCCCATGCCCACCAGGGTGACGAGTATCGCCTCGGACAGGTCGCTCACGTCTAGCCCCTCCTCGCTATGCGCGAAGCGAGCTTCCACAGCGATACGGGCTGGACATCTCCCTGAGCCGGGCGCGCTCCAGCCGCAACAGCCATCCGCGGCACCTCCGGCTCGGTCGCGAAACCCTTCTCTCGCCGCTGGAAGAATTCGCGCGCCACCTGCGGGAAGAGCGCATACGACACCACATCCTCCTCCGACCGGGCCAGATCCCCCAGCTCTTGCCGGGCGCGCTCCAGACCCGGCTCCAGGAGGTCCGCCGGGCGCACGTCGACCGGCTTCTCGTCGCCGAGGACCTGCCGCCTCAGCTCGGCGTTGATCTCTCCGGGAGGCCGTCCATACAGGCCCCGCAGGTAGCTCTTGACCTCTTCCGAGACCACCCTGTACCGCTCGCCGACGAGGACGTTGAACACCGCCTGCGTGCCGACGATCTGGCTGGTCGGCGTGACCAGAGGAGGGTATCCGAGGTCGGCTCGCACGCGCGGCATCTCGGCCAACACGTCCTGGTAGCGGTCCTCCGCCTTCTGCTGGCGGAGCTGCGAGACCAGGTTCGACAGCATCCCCCCGGGAATCTGGTACATCAGCACATTCACATCCACCCCAGGCAGGCCACTCTCGAACTCGCGGTAATAGCCCCGAATCTGCGCAAAGTATGCCGCGATCTCGGAGAGGAGCTTGAGATCAAGGCCGGTCGACCTCTCGGTGCCCTCTACGATGTGGACGATCGTCTCCGTCGGCGGCTGAGAGGTCCCCAGCGCGACAGAGGAGATGGCCGTATCCACGACATCCACGCCGGCCTCGATGGCCTTGAGCAGGGTGGCCGTGCCCATGCCGCTCGTATAGTGGGTGTGGAGCTGTATGGGCAGGTCGACGGCTTCCTTGAGGCGCGTGACCAAGTCGAAGGCCGGGTACGGCGCGAGGAGGCCCGCCATGTCCTTCACGCAGATCGAATCGGCGCCAAGGCCAGCCAGCTCCTTCGCCATGGCCACAAAGCTATCGAGGCTATGCACAGGGCTGATCGTGTAGCAGATCGTCGCCTGCACGTGCGCGCCCTCGCGCCTTGCGACCTTCATCGCCCAGGCCATGTTGCGCGTGTCGTTCAGGGCGTCAAAGATGCGAAAGATGTCGATGCCGTTGCGCCGCGCGAGAACCACAAAGCGCTCCACCACGTCATCCGGATAGTGCCGGTAGCCGACGAGGTTCTGCCCACGCAGGAGCATCTGAAGCTTCGTCCGGGGAAGGTGTGCTCGAAGCGTGCGAAGCCGCTCCCACGGGTCCTCGTTGAGGAAGCGCATGCAGGCGTCAAAGGTCGCGCCGCCCCAGGCCTCCAGCGAGTGAAAGCCCACCCGATCCAGCTTGTCCGCGATGGGCAGCATGTGCTCGGTGCGCATGCGCGTCGCGAGCAGGCTCTGATGGGCGTCGCGCAGGCAGGTGTCCGTCACCCGCAACGGTTTTGCAACCATGGAACTCGATCCTTCCAACCAAGAACTCTCGCACGCGGCAGGGCCCGCTCCACTCACCGCCCCTGGCCCTCACAGGGGCATGTTGGCATGCTTCTTGTGAGGATTGCTGTCGCGCTTGTTCTGCAGCATCTCCAGGGCGCTGATGAGCTTGGGCCGCGTCTCGTGCGGCTCGATGACGTCGTCGATCACCCCGCGCGAGGCGGCGATATAGGGATTGGCAAACTGCTCGCGATACTCCTGAATCAGCCTCGCGCGCTCGGCCTCCGGATCGGCGGCGACCTCGATCTCCTTCCGGAAGATGATGTTGACCGCGCCATCAGGGCCCATCACGGCGATCTCGGCGCCGGGCCAGGCATAGTTGATATCACCACGGATCGTCTTGGCGTTCATGACGATGTAGGCGCCGCCGTAGGCCTTGCGTGTGATGACCGTCAGCTTGGGCACCGTTGCCTCGCAGTAGGCATAGAGCAGCTGCGCCCCATGTCGGATGATCCCGCCGTGCTCCTGAGCGATGCCGGGCAGGAAGCCAGGCACGTCCACAAAGGTCACGAGCGGGATGTTGAAGCAGTCGCAAAAGCGCACAAAGCGCGCGCCCTTGACCGAGGCATTGATATCGATCGCCCCTGCGAGGACCGCCGGCTGGTTGGCCACGATGCCCACAACCCGCCCGTTCAACCGGGCAAAGCCCACGACGATGTTCTGGGCAAAGCCCTCATGCACCTCAAGGAACGAGCCCTCGTCGACGACCCGGCGGATCACCTCATGGACGTCGTACGGGCGGTTCGGCTCTGCGGGCACGATCCGATCCAGCTCGGGGTCCATCCGTCCCGGCGGGTCGGTCGGCGCCACTCGCGGGGGATCCTCCATGTTGTTCGGTGGCAGATACCCCAGGAGCCTGCGGATGCCGGCCAGGCAGCGCTCCTCATCGGGCGCCACAAAGTGGGCGACGCCGCTCGTCGTCCCATGGACCCGCGCCCCGCCCAGAGCCTCCGGCGTCACGTCCTCGTGCATCACCGCACGAACGACGTCCGGCCCGGTGATGAACATGCGGCTCGTGCCCTCGACCATGAACACAAAGTCCGTGAGGGCCGGCGAGTAGACGGCTCCCCCCGCGCAGGGGCCCATGATCGCCGAGATCTGAGGGATGACCCCGGAGGAGAGAACGTTGCGCAAAAAGATGCCCGCATAGCCGTCTAGCGCGGCCACTCCCTCCTGAATGCGCGCCCCGCCCGAGTCGTTGAGGCCAACCACCGGGGCTCCATCCCGGAGGGCGAGGTCCTGCACCTTTTGAATCTTGGCGGCATGGGCCTCACCCAGGGACCCGCCCATGATGGTAAAGTCCTGCGCGTACACGTACACGAGCCGGCCGTCGATGGTACCATACCCCGTGACGACGCCATCGCCGAGGGGATGGCTCTTGTCCATGCCAAAGGCGGTTGCCCGGTGGGTGACCAGCGCATCGATCTCCTGGAACGAGTCCGGATCCAGGAGCAGTGCCAGGCGCTCGCGAGCCGTGCGCTTGCCCGCCTCGTGCTGCCTGGCAACGCGTTCGGGTCCGCCGCCCGCTGCGGCTTCTTCCTTCAGGCGGCGGAGCTGCAAGATTCTTGGGTCCACGGCCATGATGCTCCTCTGGTATGTGCGAATCTAGCTCTCGCGCTCGCCCCGCCCCTGCGCCGCGGCCGCGCCACCCTGCTCCTCCGGGTGCCACAGGACCAGGGCGACGCCCGCCTCGGCCAGGAAGCTGCGGGCCAGCTCGTCCGGAAACGACTGCGCGCAGACGACGCGCCGGATGCCAGCATTGATGATCATCTTGGCGCAGGTGATGCATGGCTGGTGCGTCACGTACATCGTGCCCCCTGAGACCGACACCCCGTGCAGCGCCGCCTGGATGATCGCGTTCTGCTCGGCGTGCAGCCCACGGCAAATCTCGTACCGCTCGCCGGAGGGGATGCCCAGCTTTTCGCGCAGACACCCGGTCTCCTCACAGTGCGGCAGGCCCTGGGGAGCGCCGTTGTAGCCCGTCGCCAGGATGCGCTTGTCCAGTACGATCACCGCCCCAACCTGCCGACGCAGGCAGGTCGAGCGCGTCGCTACGCGCTGTGTGATGTCCATGAAATAGTCGTCCCACGAGGGACGCTTGCTCATTCCTCTACCTCCAGGCCAAGGCGCTTGAGCACGGCCTCGTAGAAGGCGTTGGCGGTGATCGGCATGATCCCTTGCCAGATGCGGTAGGCCGCCCGGGCATACTGCCGGTGCTCCCACTGGGCCGCCTTGTCCAGGCGCTTGGTCAGCCAGTTCATGAAGGACCAGGCGTTCACGGTCCAGATGAACTCGGTGTAGACGCCAGTCCCCAGCACCGCTCGCGCCCGCTCCCTCCTCCAGCCGGCAGCGACCAGCCGCTCATACAGATCGAAGGATGCCTCCATGTGGGCGCGATACTCTTCAAGATTCGCTTCGTTGTCGGGCACATAGTAGGCCCGCTCGGCGATGCAATAGCGCAGAGAGAGCTCGTTAAAGCTCCCGATCCTGTGTCGGTGCCACTGCCGCGCCACAAAGATCGGGCACTTGATGTGCCAGCGAAGCACCGCGTGCTCAAAGATTGTGTTGACCTTGGGCTCGCGTCTCAGCTCCCGACGGATCAGGCGCTCGTCGGCATCGGCCGACTTGGCGACCGATTGATAGCAGATGCGCGCGGCCCGGACCACGGCCGCGTCGCCTCCCATCCACTCCTCCAGCTCGATGAACCCTTTGTCAAGGACGGGCAGGCGCTCCACGCGTGCTCCTTTCAGAGCAAACCGGGCCATCCTGGCATGCTCAGGGCGCCCGGCTGCTTACTACGAGAGCGAACGACCGGCGGCTGGTCAGCGCAGGAGCGCTCCCGCGATGACCATCCTCTGCACTTCCGATGTGCCCTCATAGATCTCGGTGATCTTGGCGTCCCGGTAAAAGCGCTCGACCGGATACTCCTTCATGTAGCCGTAACCACCGTGGATCTGCACAGCCCGGTTCGTGACCCAGACGGCCGTCTCGGAAGCGAACAGCTTGGCCTGAGCCGCCTCGCGGCTGTAGCGCGCCCCGGTCTTTTTGGCCGCATCCTTGGCCAGCGCAGCCTGGTAGGTCAGGAGCCGTGCCGCCTCGATGCGCGTGCTCATGTCGGCCAGCATCCACTGGATCGCCTGGAACCTGGCGATCGGCTGCCCGAACTGCTGACGAACCTGCGCGTAGGCCAGTGCTGCCTCGAACGCCCCCTGCGCGATCCCGACGGCCTGGGCAGCGATGCCGATCCGCCCGCCGTCAAGCAGGTGCAGCGCAATCCTCAGGCCCTGGCCCTCGTTCCCAAGCCGCTGCGAGGCAGGGATGCAGCACTCCTCAAAGTGCAGCTCGCAGGTGCTCGTCCCTCGGATGCCCATCTTGCGCTCTTCCCGCCCCACGGTAAAGCCCGGAGTGCCCTTCTCGACGATGAAGGCGCTGATCCCCCGGCTCCCCGCAGTCGGGTCGGTCATCCCAAAGACGATGACGAGGTCGGCAATCGCCCCGTTCGTGATAAAGTGCTTGGTGCCGTTCAGCACATACTTGTCGCCGTCGCGCCTCGCCTGCGTCCTCTGAGCGGCTGCGTCGCAGCCTGCCTCGGGCTCCGTCAGGGCGAAGGCACCGAGCATCTCGCCGCTGGCCAGACGGGGCAGATAGGTTCGCCTCTGGACGTCGTCTCCGTATAGCTCTAACCCCTGGCACACGAGAGAGTTCTGCACCGACATGATCGCTGCAGTCGAGGCGCACACTTTCGCGATCTCTTCGATAGCGATCACGTAGCCAACCGTGTCGGCACCCGCCCCGCCATACTCCTCCGAGACGGTGAGCCCGAGGAACCCGATCTCGCCCATCTTGCGGATGTTCTCGATCGGCAGCCGGCCCTGCTCGTCAACGTCGGCCGCGGCGGGGGCCACTTCCTTCTGGGCAAAATCCCGCGCCATCTTGCGGATCATCTCGTGCTCTTCGCTGAGATGCAGGTCCATCCTCGACCTCCTCCCCATCTGAGCGACCGCCGCGCAGAGTCTGGGCGCGGCGAACCGGTCCCTCTGCAGGCACCGCTGCCGCAGGGGTCAGAACCTCGACGCGGTGCCAGACTCCGCCTGCAGGTGCCGCAGCGGCGTTCCGGCCTCAGTACGTGTAAAAGCCCCGGCCGCTCTTGCGCCCGAGGTAGCCCGCAGCGACCATCCTGCGCAGCAGCGGGCAGGGCCGGTACTTGTCGTCGCCGAGGTCGCGGTGCATGACTTCCAGAATCGCCAGGCACACGTCCAGGCCGATCAGGTCGGCCAGCGCCAGCGGCCCCATCGGGTGATTCAGCCCCAGCTTCATCACCGTGTCGATGGATTCAGCGTCGGCGATGCCCTCCATGAGGGCGTAGATGGCCTCGTTGATCATCGGCAGCAGGATGCGGTTGGCCACAAACCCCGGAGCATCGTTAACGACAACCGGCGTCTTGCCCAGCCGGCGCGACACGTCCACGATGACCGCAACCGTCTCGTCGGAGGTCGCCAGGCCGCGGACGACCTCCACCAGCTGCATGAGCGGCACGGGGTTCATAAAGTGCATGCCGATGACCTGCGCAGGCCGTTGCACGGCACCGGCCAGTCCGGTGATGGAGATGGAGGATGTGTTGGTGGCGAGGATGGCATGAGGTGCAAGAAGGGAGTCGAGCCGCTTCAGGACGTCCTTCTTCACGGCTGCGTCTTCGTACACCGCCTCGACGACCAGGTCCGCCGGAGCTGCCGCCTCGAGGCCAACCGCGGTCTGGAGACGCCCGAGAGCCGCGCTGCGGCTCTCCTCGGAGAGCCGGCCCTTCTCCACGAGCCTGGCCATGGACCGCTGTATCGTGGCCAGCCCCTTTTCGAGCGGCGCGGGGGCGACGTCGACCATGGTGACCGCGTACCCCGCCTGTGCAAAGACCTGGGCGATGCCGCTGCCCATCGCGCCTGCGCCGATAACCGCGACCTGCCTGATCTCCATTGATCACCTCCGGGCAAAAGGACGGGAGACCGCTCCCTGCCAACGGCACGAGGCAGGCTCACCTGGGCCATCCCGGACCCGGGCGCGCGCCGCCTACACGAGCTCTACGCTCATGGCTACCGCCTCACCGCCGCCGAGGCAGAGGGCCGCCAGGCCATGCCTGCGCCCAAGGTCGCGCAGGGCATAGATCAAGGTGACCAGCACGCGCGCCCCGCTCGCACCGATGGGGTGCCCGAGGGCTATGGCCCCACCCCGCACGTTGAGCCGCTGCCAGTCCCAGCCCAGCTCCTTGCCATCCGCCAGAACCTGCGCCGCAAACGCCTCGTTGACCTCGAGCAGGTCAAAGCTCTCGAGGGTGCGGTCTGTGCGCCTGAGCAGGGCCCGAATGGCGCAGACCGGGGCGATGAAGAGCCACTGCGGCTCCACGGCCGCCTGCGCGTACCCGGTGATGCGCGCAAGGGGCTGGCAGCCCAGCTCCCGCGCCCGGCGGCCGCTCATCACCAGAACCGCGCCTGCCCCGTCCGTGAGGCCGGGAGCGTTGCCCGCCGTGACCCTGCCGCCCTCGCGGAAAGCGGGCTTCAGAGCGGCCAGCGCCTCCAGGCTCGTATCGGGGCGGGGACACTCATCTCGGTCCACGACCACGCTCTTGCCCTTCGCCGGCACCTCGACGACGGCCATCTCGGCGCGGAAAGCCCCGCTGTCAGTCGCGGCGACCGCCTTGCGGTGGCTGGCGAGGGCGTACTCGTCCATCTCCCGGCGCGAGACCTGGTACTTCTCGGCGATGAACTCGGCCGCCTCTCCCATGTGCTGGTTGGCAAAGCTGCACCAAAGACCGTCGTGGATCACCGCATCGAGCATGCTGGCATGCCCGAGGCGATAGCCGGTGCGGGCACGCGGGAGGAGGTAGGGTCCATTGCTCATGCTCTCCATCCCCCCGGCCACGATGATCTCAGCATCGCCGGTGCGGATCTGCTGCGCGGCCCACATCACTGCCTTGAGACCGGAACCACATACTTTGTTAAGGGTCGTGGCGCCGACAGTCGCCGGCAGTCCCGCCCGCATGGCGGCCTGCCGCGCCGGCGCCTGCCCCGCTCCCGCCGAGATGACGTTCCCCATGAGGACCTCGTCTACGAGAGCGGGCTCGATGCGCGCGCGTCGCACCACCTCGCGAATGGCGACCGCCCCGAGGTCTACTGCACCGAGGGGAGAGAGCGCCCCGAGGAACCTGCCGATGGGGGTGCGCGCGGCACTCACGATCACGACGTCCCTGTCGCCCCAGTCTGCCATGATCTTCCTCCTTGAAGACCAGCACGGCCCCACTGAATCGATTGTAGCAGAAACAAGGGCGTTACGCCACTCGGCGAACGTCCATGACGGAGTCGCCTGATCCCATCGCGGCGCTCGAGCGCACCGCGACGCCAGGGACGCTGTCGCTACGCCTGCTCTTCGAAAGCGGCGCTAAGCTGGCGATACGTCTCCTCAAGAAGCGCGGGAACGACGCGAACGTCGCCGAGGACCGGCATAAAGTTGGTGTCGCCCTCCCATCGTGGGACGACGTGCAGGTGGACGTGCTCGGCGATTCCGGCGCCCGCCGCCCGCCCGAGGTTGGCCCCGACGTTGAAGGCGTCCGGCGACATGGCGCGCCTTAGCGCCGCAAGGCACCGGTTGACGAGGAGCATCATCTCGGTGAGCGTCTCTGGGGGCAGGTCCTCCAGGCTCGGCACATGAGCATAGGGAATGACCATGAGGTGACCCGCGTTGTAAGGGTAGCGGTTGAGCATGACAAAGGCTCGCTCGCCGCGCAGCAGCACCAGGTTCTCGACGTCAGCCTCTTGACCGCCCGCCAGGCAAAAGATACACCCGGAGGGCTTCTCCTCAGTGAGGTACTGCATCCGCCAGGGGGACCAGAGCCGTCTCATGTCCTCCCACTTTCATCCTATCATGGGCTGCGGGGCCGCGCCCTGGCAACACGGGCTTGGCCCAAAGCGCCACACGGGCGCGATTGTACCAGAATTAACGAGCGATGGCAAGGGAGGGTCGGGCGTGAAGCTGATCCCATCAGCCAGCCACCGCCTCCGCCTCAACGGCGGGACCAGCCGCCGCGGGTGCTCAGCAGGCGACGTCCTCCCGGCCCAACACCAGCCGCCTCCGCGTCGCCCGCGCCTCGCCCCACTCCATGCCGAGCGCAGAGACCACATCCTCCGGCCGCGCCGCGCCCTCCGGCCGGTGCGCGAGCCGCAGCGTCAGCGCAGCCTCGCCGTCTCGTTCCTCCGCCTCGGCATGGAGGATGCGCGGGCGCAGGTCAAAGCGCACCTCCCGATCCTTCCTCACCCGTGTGAAAGGCAGGCTTTCGGCGGCGAGCATCCGCTCCAGCCGCGCCTGCAGGTCAGCCGGCGGATGCGGGATCACCACGGCGTACTCTGCTGCCACGACCTGAGAGGCCAGCGGGGGCGCCTGCAGCGGCATCGCCTCGAC
>JAIMBM010000707.1 GCA_023511475.1 Anaerolineae bacterium | reverse complement strand
CCCCCGCGGCGCCCTAGATACCCGTAGGCACTGGCCCCTCCCCCGAGCGAGCACGGCGGGCTCGCGCGGGGGAGGCGAGCGGGGGGGGGGTAAGACGCGGCAGCAACGGCTGCCAGGATGCGAGACTGAACAGTTACACCTCGTCTCACGTTTTACGCCCCTCGTTTCACGCATCACGTTTCAACAGGGAGAGGGACCGCCACCATGAACGGTTACATCGGCCGGATTCTCCATGTGGACCTGAGCGCCGGCACGCTGCGCGATGAGCCGCTGAACGAGGCCTGGGCGCGCGATTTCGTGGGGGGCTCTGGCCTGGCTGCGCGCTACCTGTACGATCGGGTGGATGCCCGCACCGATCCCCTCGGCCCGGACAATCCGCTGATCTTTATGACCGGGCCGCTGGTGGGCACGGCCATGCCCTCGGCGGGGCGCTACAGCGTCTGCGCCCTATCGCCCCTCACGCGCCTCTGGGGGGAGGCCAACTCTGGCGGCTCCTTCGGCCCGGCCCTGCGCTCAGCCGGCTACGACGGGGTCATCATCACCGGGCGGGCGGCGCAGCCAGTGTGGCTCTCCATCCTCGACGGGCGTGCCGGGCTCCGCGATGCCACAAACCTCTGGGGCCTGGATACCTACGCCACGCAGGAGCGTGTGCGCGAGCTACTCGGGGCCCCGGCGCGGGTGGCCTGCATCGGGCCGGCGGGCGAGCACCTGGTCAGGATGGCTGCGGTGATGAACGACGCGGGCCGCGCTGCCGGGCGCACCGGTATGGGCGCCGTGATGGGGTCGAAAAAGCTCAAGGCCGTAGCCGTCCGCGGCTCCGCGGCGGTGCCGGTCGCCGATCCCGAGGGCCTCAGGGCCGTGGCCCGCGAGGTCATCGCCTTCTGTAAGGAAGATATGGCCTGCCAGAGCATCCGCCTGGCCGGGACGGCCGGCGCAGTCGATGTGAGCCTGATGTTCGGCGACCTGCCCATCCGCTACTATCAGCAGGGGGAGTGGGAGGAGGGCGGCAAGCTCTCGGGCGTGCTGATGGCCGAGCTGTACCTCAACCGCAACCGTGCCTGCTTCGGCTGCCCCATCGGCTGCGGCCGCGAGACACGCGCCCCATCCTACGGCGTGGAGCGGGCCGACGGCCCGGAGTATGAGACGCTCGGCGCCCTTGGCACGCTGGTCATGGTCAGCGACCTCGAGGCGGTGATCTACGCCGGGCACCTGTGCAACCTCTACGGGCTCGACACCATCTCCATGGGTGCAACCATCGCCCTCGCCTGCGAGTTGGCCGGGCGGGGCCTCCTGCGCGTGGCCGAGACAGGCGGCCTCGAGGTTCGCTATGGCGACCCCGCCCTCGTGCACCGGCTGATCGAGCTGACAGCCCGCCGCGAGGGCCTCGGCGACCTGCTGGCCGAGGGATCTGCCGCCCTCGCCGAGCGCTGCGGCGTGCCCGAGCTGGCCGTCGTCGTGAACCGCCTCGAGGTTCCCTTGCACGACCCCCGCGCCTTCCACGGCATGGCCGTGACCTACGCGCTCTCGCCCCGCGGCGCCTGCCATATGGAGGGGGACATGTACGGGGTGGACATGGGGCAGTGCCCTGCTGAGGAGATCGGGGTCCCCGCAGGCGACCGCTTCGACACAAGCGCCGAGAAAGGGCGCATCGCCGCCCGGCAACAGGCCTGGCGCAACCTCTACAACGCGCTGACGCTCTGCCAGTTCCAGAACCCGGGCGTTGAGAGGCTCGTCAGGGCGGTGAACGCCGTTACCGGCTGGGGCTGTGCCGCCGGGGACCTCCTCGTCACCGGCAAGCGGATCGCCACCCTCAAGCGTCTGCTCAACCTCAGGCGCGGCCTGACGCGCGCCTGCGACCGCCTGCCGGACCTCCTGATGCAGCCCCTCGCCGAGGGCGGCACGGAAGGTCACGTCCCGAACCTCGAGCAGCTCCTCGCCGGCGCCTATGCCGAGTACGGGTGGGACCCCGAGACGGGGCGACCGACGCCGGAGACGCTGGCAACCTTAGGGCTGGAGCTGAGCAGTTAGGCCCAGTACTCGAGACAGTCAGGCTGGCACCCCCGCCAGGCGAGCTCAGGGGCGGATAGGCTGCTTCAGTCGCCGTCCCTTGGCCCTTGCCTGGCGGTACCCCATCCCCCTACCCCCTTCCCCCCCCCCCCGGGGGGGGGGGGGGGGGGGGGGGTTTTGCACGGGGGGGGGGTT
>JAIMBM010000706.1 GCA_023511475.1 Anaerolineae bacterium | reverse complement strand
CCCCGGCGCCCCGCCGCCCCCGCCCCCGCGCGGCGCCGGGGGGGCCGGGCCGGGGGGAGGGGTCGGGGGCCGCTTCGGCGCGAAACGTGTCACACGCCCTCAAGAGCGCAACAGCGGGTGATGAGGGACAAGGCCCTGAAAAGGCCAAACTCCAGCCCCTTACGGGAAAAAACGCCCCCTTCCCCGCCGCGCAAGCGGCGGGGAAGGGGGCCGGGGGGATGGGGCACTGCCTAGGCCGGCACCCAGTCCGCGTACTCCTCCAGGTCCAACTCTCGCAAGAGCTCGGGCGTAGGCAGGCCGAACTCGCTCCAGCGCCGGGCGGCGTAATAGTCGGCCAGCATCTGCCCGAAGGGGGCCAGGTTGTCGGGCGCGCCTCCCGCGCCGCGGCGATGGACCAGCAGACGCATGGGCAGGATGTCGTCCGCCCGAGAGGCGCCCAGTCGGGCGTTGATCGCCCGCCTGAGGTTACAGATGCGCTCCCCCGTGCGGAGCCACTCTGCGAGATCATGGTCCCAGCCCGTGACGGCGTTGGCCCACTCCACCAGATGCTCGGGCTGGAAGGAGCCCAGCAGCAGGAACTTGCAGAGCTTGAGGCTGTCGAAGAGAGCCATCAGGTTCTGAAGGATGGCGACCATCCGGCCCTTGCCCTCGGCCGCCTCCCGGGGCAACGGCTCGGGGATGCCCAACGCGGGCGCGCGGCCAAGGCGCTCATAGAAGTGGCAGAAGGCCTGCAGGTGGCAGGCTCCCCGCGTGGAGGTCGCGTAGCCGATGGCCTGGCTCACGTACACCCGCGGGTCGTGCATCGGCAGCTCCAACCCCTTGATGTGGATGGCGAACTCGCGCGCCAGCCCACCCCACGCCTCGGCCATGCGGCGCACGCCCTCGCCGAGGAGGGTCGGCACCTCCCCCTCGCGTCGACCGATCTGCTCCAGCAGGCGAACGGCCGCCTCCCCGTCCCCCCAGGCCGGACCCTCCGGCCAGATGCCCCGCTCGCGGGCCTCCATCGCCATGGCGAGCACGCCGCCGGCGCTGATGGTGTCGAGCCCGAGGCGGTTGCAGACCTCGTTCATGTGCGCGAGAGCTTCCAGGTCATCGATCAGGCAGAGGGATCCGAGGGCTGCAGCGGTCTCGTACTCGGGGCCGCCGCCCCGCACGCCGGCATGGGGGCCGCTCTCGATCGCTACCTCCCGTCCGCAGCCGATGGGGCAGCCCGCGCAGGCATAGTGGCCGACGAGGATGGTCTCGGTCATTCTCGAGCCGGTGATGCGGGCTGCGCCTTCCGGCCAGGAGCCCTGTCGCCAGTTCTTCAGGGGCAGGTTGCCCAGTCGCTCATAGTTCTGCACGCCACCAGCCGTGCCGTTGGCACGGTAGCCCTGCATGGCCTCCACAATGTCGCCGATGATGGCCCGGACCGCCTCTCTCAGCGCCTCTGGCCGGGCGACACCCGGTCGCTCCGAGCCTTGCGCCACGATGGCCTTGAGGCGTTTGGCGCCCATCACCGCGCCGAGGCCGGTGCGCCCGACGGCGCGTCCGGCGCGCCCGTCGTGCATGATGCTCGCATAGCGGACCAGGCGCTCCCCCGCCGGGCCGATGCACACCGTGGGCGCCCCCAGGTCGAGCTCGTAGGTGTCCAGCCCCCACAGGGCGCAGGCGTCGCGCAGCTCGGCCTCCCCGTTCTCGATATGGAGATAGACCGGCGTCCGCGCCTGCCCGGTGATCAGCACGGCGTCGAAACCGGCACCCTTGAGCGCCGATGCCCAGCGCCCGCCGCAGTCGCCCTCACCCCACAGGAGCGTGAGCGGAGAGCGCGCGGCGGCGGTGAAGCGATTGGAGGTGGGGGCCGGCGTGCCGGCCAGCGGGCCGGCGGTGAAGACCAGCGGGTTGTCGGGACTGAAAGGGTCGGGCGCCGAGGCAACCGCACGCGCGAGGAATCGGGCGGCAAGGCCGCTCCCGCCGATGAAACGTCGTGCGTCCCGCTCGTCCAGAGGGTGCACGCGAATGGCGCCGGTCGAGAGATCGACATGCAGCCAGCGGCCCATGTATCCACCAGGCATAGAGACCTCCATGTACAGAGACGAGGGCCGCCCAGGGACCTTGCAGGGCGGCGCCTGCATGGTGCGCCTCCGCAGTGAGACGCGCCGAACCTGCCGCCGGCGAGGACATCTGGCTTGCGCCTTGCCTGGCTGCGGCGCGGGGTGGTGAGAG
>JAIMBM010000705.1 GCA_023511475.1 Anaerolineae bacterium | reverse complement strand
GACACCCCCTTACAAGAAAAAACGCCCCCTTCCCCGCCGCACAAGCGGCGGGGAAGGGGGGTAGGGGGGATGGGGCACTGCCCCTCGAATGTGTTGGCCCCGCTCGTGGGGCAACCTGTCCGCCCCTGAACCCACTTGGGGGAGGGGCGCGGGGTGGGGGCGATAGCCCAGTCTAGGAGACCGGGCGCGGCGACCGCCGGCCTCCGGACCACGGGGCCAGGGTCCCGGACCGAAGGACACTGGCGATGGGCGCAATGGGTGGGTGCCGCATGCCGGGGCACCTGCGCCAGAGGCCGAGTACAGGCTGTTCACCAGGAGGCAACGATGAAACACGTCTTTTCGCCGGTGGAGCGTGGCCGGGTGAAGCTGCTCCCGAGCCTGTTCGAGCGCCGCGCGGCGCTGAACCGGCGCTACATCATGAGCCTCACCACGGAGAACCTGCTCCAGAACTACTACCTCGAGGCAGGCCTGTGGGCTCCCCGCGACGATCCCGGGGAGACCCACTGGGGGTGGGAGTCGCCGACCTGCCAGCTCCGCGGCCACTTTCTCGGGCACTGGCTCTCCGCGGCCGCCCACCTCTATGCCAACACCGGCGACCCGGAGGTCAAGGGCAAGGCGGACCGCATCGTGTCCGAGCTCGCGCGCTGCCAGCAGGAGAACGGCGGCGAGTGGGCGGGCTCGATACCGGAAAAGTACTTTGACTGGATCGCCCGGGGCAAGAGCGTGTGGGCACCCCATTACACCGTGCACAAGACCCTTATGGGCCTCTTTGACATGTACGCCCTCGCCGGCAACGAGCAGGCGCTGGAGGTGCTGATCAACTGGGCGCGCTGGTTCCACCGTTGGAGCGGCCAGTTCACCCGCGCCCAGATGGACGACATCCTCGACGTCGAGACCGGCGGCATGCTCGAGGTCTGGGCCAACCTCTACGGCGTGACCGGCCGCGAGGAGCACCTCGACCTGATGCGGCGCTACGACCGGTCCCGGCTCTTTGAGCGGCTGCTCGCCGGCGAGGACCCCTTGACCAACATGCACGCCAACACCACCATCCCCGAGGTGCACGGCGCCGCCCGCGCCTGGGAGGTGACCGGCGAGCCGCGCTGGCGCAGCATCGTCGAGGCTTACTGGCGGCAGGCGGTCACCGAGCGCGGCTGGTACTGCACCGGCGGTCAGACCTGCGGCGAAATCTGGACTCCCAAGCGAGAGCTGGCCACCCGCCTCGGCGACAAGAACCAGGAGCACTGCGTCGTCTACAACATGATGCGCCTTGCCGAGTACCTGCAGCGCTGGACGGGCGACATCACCTACGCCGACTACTGGGAGCGCAACCTGTACAACGGCATCCTCGCCCAGCAGCACCCCGAGACCGGCATGGTCGCCTACTTCCTGCCCCTCGAGCCGGGGGCGCAGAAGCGCTGGGGCACGCCGACCCACGACTTTTGGTGCTGCCATGGGACCCTGGTGCAGGCCCACACCATCTACGAGGAGAGCGTGTACTACGAGGCCGAGGACGGCCTGGTGGTGACCCAGTTCATCCCCTCCCGGCTGAGCTGGCAGCGGGAGGGCGTTCCCGTGTCGGTTACCCTGGCCATCGATCCGCAGACCGGGGCCACGCATCGCCCCGATCGCCTGGCCGTAGATATCACCGTCGACTGCGCCCGGCCGGTCGAGTTCGTGCTGCGCGTCCGCCTGCCCTGGTGGCTCGCCGGGCCGGCCACGGTCTCGGTGAACGGTGAGAAGCAGCCCGTCGCCCAGGGGCCGTCCTCCTTCTGGAGCATCCGACGCACCTGGTCTGGTGACCGTGTACGCGTGGAGTTGCCCAAGGCCCTGACCACCTGCCCGCTCCCCGACCGGCCCGACATGGTCGCCTTCCTCGATGGGCCGGTGGTGCTGGCCGGCCTGTGCGACGAGGAGCGGAGCCTGCTCGCGGACCCCGCGAGCCCGCAGTCGGTGCTCGTGCCCGACAACGAGCGGGAGTGGACCATCTGGCAGCCCGGCTATCGCGCCGTCGGGCAGCGGCGCGGCCTGCGCTTCCTGCCGCTGTATGAGATCCGCGACGAGCGCTACACCGTGTACTTTCCGGTGAAGGCCCCGCGGGGCGGCTAGGGCTTGAGGGTAGCGACCTCCTCCCGTTCCCGCTCCCCCGGCGCGCCGGGGGAGCGGGAACGGCCTTGGGGCCATCCCTGAAGAGTTGTGTTGGGCGGCAAGGACGCGCGT
>JAIMBM010000704.1 GCA_023511475.1 Anaerolineae bacterium | reverse complement strand
AGCCATAGGCGATCAGGAGCACGTCAAGCGGCCCCTCCTCACAGTGGTAGGCCACCGTACGACAGATCTCGTCCTCGTGCGCCTGCACCTTGCGAATCAGGCGCTCCACCAACGTCGCCTGCGCCGACGCGCTCGACGTGCGACGGAATCCCCAGGCATCGTGTGTCGACCCGGTCACGAGCAGCTTCTCACCCTGCCCAAAGGCAGGCATCGGCGGCACCTCGGCATCGCCAAAGGGCGGGCGCCCCCCCTGCCGGCTGCGACGATAGACGCGCACCGTCGGCTCGATCATCAGACTCTCGCGCAGGTGCCCGACCGCTTCATCCGCAAGGATGACCACCGGCACGCGAAACCGCTCGGCCAGGCTGAAGGCGCGGATCGTCTCGCTGTACATCTCCTGCACCGACCACGGGGCTAGCGCGATCAGCTCATAGTCACCGTGCGCCCCGAACCGTGCCTGCATGACGTCGCCCTGCGCCGGCCGCGTGGCCTGCCCCGTCGACGGGCCCGCCCGCTGCACGTCGACGATGACCAGGGGCGTCTCGGTGATCAGAGCATAGCCGAGGTTCTCCAGCATGAGGGTAAAGCCGGGTCCAGAGGTAGCCGTCATGGCCAGGGCGCCAGCCCACGAGGCACCGATACAGGAGCCGATGGAGGCTATCTCATCCTCCATCTGGATAAAGACCCGGCCGGGCAGCTCGGAAAAGCGCCGGCAGATGTGCTCCATGATCTCAGAGGCCGGGGTGATGGGATAGCCTGCGTAGTAGCTGCACCCTGCGGCGATGGCACCCTCGGCGCACGCCTCATCGCCCTGCAGAAAAGCCGGGCCGGGCGGCAGCACACTCGGCAGGCTGACGATCTCAGGAGTTGCGGACATGTTCGCCACGCGCCTTTGCGTTCCCCCACGGGCCACGCAAGCCAAGCGCGGCCCGCGACCGACGCACCGATACCTCAGGCTACGACCGCCCTCGCCAGGCAGCGAGCGACGCAGCATGCTCCCGCTCGTGGTCGACGCCGAGCTGCAGCAGCCTGCTCAGACGGCCGCGTTTCCCCCACGGATAGACCATCCAGTCGTTGAGCTGAGCCTCGCTGAGACCCGCCAGATGGGCGAGGAGCTCGCTGCGCACAACCTCCATCTCCACCAGCACCTCATGCACGGGCCAGTTGCGCCGCTCCTCAACCGCTCGCTGATTCCATTCGTCGCGGTCAGCCAGGCTGTCAAAGCCCTCAATGCGGTAAGGGGTAGTACCCGCCAGGTGGGCCCGGACCGATTCCAGCGTCTGTCGCTCCCACGCGGCGAGATGCCCCAACACATCCTGCACGCTCCACACCGGGCCTTCGGCGCCGGGCTCTTTCATCCGATCCGCTGTCAGCCCCTGCACCGAGCGGAGGAGCGCCTCGCGCCCGGCGGCCAGCTCGCGGAGCAGCCGATCCTTCTCAGCCATGCGCGACCTCAGCCGGTCAGTTTCGGGCTTCCGACTGCGCATTATACGCCCGCTGGCAGAGGCGGGCAAGCGTGCCCCCTGCCGCGGCTAGCTTTCGTGCCTCGTCTCAGCTTCGACCCAGGCCAGGTACGGCGGCCAGCCATAGGCGACAGGCAGTGAAAGCACCTCCGGCACCTCGTAGCTGTGCAGCTCCCGGACCCGCCCTGCCAGCGCCTCCACGAGGTCCTCCCTGGTCTTGGCGATGAGCAGGTGCTCAGTACCGTCTTCGACCCTGCCCTGCCAGCGATAGATGGAGCGGATCGGCCCGACGATGTTGACGCAAGCCGCCAGCCGCTCGCCGACCAGCGCCTGCGCCAGGCGCCCCGCCTCCTCCGCCGAAGCCACCGTCACCAAAACGACCCGGTACTTCGCAGGTTCTCGAGCCATCGCAACCTCCGCCACGATTTGGCACCAGTGTCGCCGCCGCTGCAGCGGCCGTGCGGTCACCCACGACAGTTGCCCCAAACGTGCGCCCCGTTGCGCTCCCGTGGTATAATACCCATGTTAGCGGCGCAGTTCCGTCCTGTCCAGCGGCGCCCGCGTCGTAGCTGTTCAGGCTCGCGTTCAGCGCATGGCACGCAGGCAGGCTGCTGGTAGCACTGCCCATCGCGATCGGCTTTGCGCCGGCTCGTCGGGGAACCCCCTCCCCCGAGCGGGCATGCCGTGCCCGCTCAGGGGAGGGGAGCGGGGTAGGGGCAACAGGCGGCAGCCGGCGCTGCCAGGATGCGAGTCTGAGC
>JAIMBM010000703.1 GCA_023511475.1 Anaerolineae bacterium | reverse complement strand
CCCCCTTACGTTTCGAGCCTGGGGTTCGAGGTGCCAGCGGTAGAGGTTATCGACCGCTATCAGGCACACCTCGAGGCGCGGCGGTTCTACGGCGATGCCTTCCCGCGCTGGTGGCCCAACTTTGGGCCCGGCATCATGGCGGGGTTCCTCGGAGCCCGGGTCAACCCGGTACCGGATACGGTCTGGTTCGAGCCAGCTGTCCGCGCCGACATCTGCGACCTGCACCCAACCTATGACCCGGATAACCCCTGGTGGCAGCGCGTGCGGGAGCTCACACGCCTCGCCGTGGAGCGCTGGGGGCGGCAGGTTGCCGTCGCGCACACCGATCTCGGCGGCAATCTGGACATCCTGGCCTCGCTGCGCACGACTGAGCAACTGCTCCTCGACCTGTACGATGCGCCCGAGGAGGTGGAGCGCCTCGTCGGAGAGATCACACGCCTCTGGCTGCGCTACTACGACGAGCTGTACGAGATCGTGCGGGTCGCCGGCCGGGGGACAAACCCCTGGGCAGCCATCTGGTCGCCGGGGCGCTGCTACATGCTGCAGAGCGACTTTTGCTACATGCTCTCGCCGCGCATGTTCGAGCGGTTCGTGCTGCCCGACCTCGCCGCTTGCTGCGAGGCTCTCGACCATGGCTTCTACCATCTCGACGGCAAGGGGCAGATCGTCCATCTGGACATGCTGCTATCGCTCGAGCGCCTGCGCGGCATCCAGTGGGTCCCCGGCGACGGCGCGCCGCCGCCCGAGGAGTGGCTGTGGCTGCTCAAGCGGATCCGGGATGGCGGCAAGCTGTGTCAGTTGGCCGTGACCCCCGAGGGTGCGCGGACCATCGTGCGGGAGCTCGGCGGCCGGGGCTTCGCCTTCCATATCGCACGGCTCATGGACAGGGAGGAGGCCGAGGACTTGCTGCGCGTGCTCGCTGCGGAGGATGCGGGCAGGCGGTGAGGCAGGCCGGTATGAGGGGAGACGGCTGAAGAGGAGGGAAAGGATGATCCCGTCTTACATGCTCAGCCACATCTACGTCAAGGGCAGCCTCAAGAACACGGAGGAAGGGCTCGAGTTCACCCTGAAAAACACGGTCGACTCGGGGACCATCATCGGCATCGGTCCCCTGACGGTCGACGACGAAGGATGCCCCACGGCGTCCCTCTCCGTGACGACGCGGCAGGGGCAGAAGCGGGGCGACGAGATCAGCGGCCGGACTCCGGTGTACCTGCCCTACGGCACGGAGGCGCGCATCGCCGTAGCTGGGAAGACCCTTGGCCCCGGCGAGCACCGCATCGTCCTCGCGGTGCTCACGAGCGAGGCGGGGCGCCTGCAGATCGAGTTCAAGGACGCCGTCTCATAGGCAACTGGCCTGTGCCTTCGGAGCGGAGTTCACTGCAGCCAGCCGGCAGGGCCGCCCGGCGCCGGAGCGGTATCCTCCTGCGGGCGGCCCGATCACCCCGCATGCGGGGCGGCCGACACTCGCTGCTGGCGCGGCTTCACTTTTTCTTACGGGCGCTGCGAGCGATCTCCCGGGCCTGCTGGACGGCCTCAGCGTGCTCCCGGGCGAACTTGCGGTTGTTCTCCATGCGATACTTGTGGGCCATCTGGTAGGCCTGCATCGGGTCGGCCGTAAAGGGCGCCCGAGCCTGCATGAGGCTGCGCAGGTCCTCGACCAGGGCCACGGTCTCGCCGGGCGTCAACTCGTTGTCCTGCTCGCCGTACTGCTGGAGCCAGTTGATCTCCTCCTGCCAGTTGTGCCAGGGACCGCGCTGGTACAGTGCCTTGACGTCCCCTGGGCCATAGTCAAAGTTCCACTTCTTGTGTCCGGTCTCCTCGATGCGCACACCCTCGACTTGTCGGACAGGCATTATCCTCACCTCCTTGCTGAGCCTGCGGGGCCGGCCGGTGCCGGGGCGGCCTGACCCCCGCCCGCGCACCCGCGCGACCGAGGCTGCATCTGCCGCCGCGTGCGGGCCGGCCCTACAGTGCCGTCCGGCATGAACCGTGCCTGCAGCATGAGCCCCCTCTCCCCTCCCCCAGGCGGACTTCAGGGGCGGACAGGTGGCCCCACGGGCGTGACCAAGGCGCTCGTGGGGCGGGGGGGGGGGGGGCGCCCCCCCCCCCCCCCCCCCCCACACCCCCTCCTACCTGGATTCCCCGCTGCCGCGGCGTGCTGTGCATTACCCACAAGTTGGGCTGCACCGCATCGCGGCGCATGAGATGGCGCCCCAGTGCCC
>JAIMBM010000702.1 GCA_023511475.1 Anaerolineae bacterium | reverse complement strand
ATCCAGGATCTCGTCGGCTTCGCTCTGGCTGACGATCAACGGAGGCTTGATCTTCAGCACGTTCCGCCGGGCACCGGCCAGGCCGAAGATGGCCCCCTGTCTCATGCCCTCCTCACGCACGGCAAGGCAACGCTCGACGGCAGGCTCCCCAGTGACCGGGTTGACGAACTCGACGCCGATGTGTAGCCCCACGGCGCGGATGTCCCCTATCTCCGGGTAGTCCTGCTTCAGCTTCCGTAGGCCGTCCGCCAGGTAAGCACCCATGCGACGCGTGTTGCCAAGGATGTCGTCCCGCTCGATGATCTCAAGCTGCTTGATCGCCGCCACCTGTGACAGCGAGTTGTTGGCAAAGGTGTGCAATTCCTCGCTATTCGGACCAAACCCATCGAGGTGGCGGCCGATGATCACCGCGGCGATGGGAAGCCCGGCGCCCAGCCCCTTGCCCAGGACCAAGATATCCGGCGTAACGCCATAGTAGTCAGCAGCGAACCATTCGCCGATGCGGCAGAAGGTCTGGACCTCATCGAAGATGAGTGGGACACCATATTGGTCACAGATCGCTCTCACTCGCTCGAGATAGCGCTTGGGCAGGGGAATCTGACCCCCTGAGGCTTGCACAGGCTCAACGATGAACCCGGCAGCCGGCCCGTTGACCCCGCGCTCAATGGTAAGACGGAGCATCTCTGCACAGATGAGATCGCAGTTGTCTGGGCTCTGGCCGAAATAGCAGCGATAACAGTAGGGGTTTGGCACACGGTGCACAGTATGCAGCATGGGCAGAAAGTGCTGCTGGCCGGTGAACTCGCCTGAGGAACGGGTAGCGATCCAGGATGCGCTGGCAGCGCCAAATACCGTGCCATGGTAGCCATCCCAAAGAGCGATGAACTCCCTAGCCCGCGGTCGGTTACGCAGCGCGATCTTCATGGCGGCCTCGATGGCCACGCCGCCGCCCACGGTAAACGAGACGCGGTCTAGGCCTGCTGGGGCTAGCTCGGCGAGACGGCGGGCAAGGTAGAAACGGGGGAGGGTGTCAAATCCCTGGTGGACGTGGCTCAGGTAACTGGCGTGCTCCCGCACGGCCTGGTTCACCTCCTCGTTCGCGAAGCCCAGGTACATCGCCCAACTCTGCGACGTGCAGTCGATGTAGCTGTTCCCTTCGATATCCTGGACGCGTACGCCCTTGCCTCTTACCAGGATCGGCCCGGGGGTGCCACCCCCCACCATGAGGTGCCGTCGGGCCACCTGAATCTCTGCCCGGTTCATGCTGTAGACCTTGTCCAGCGTCGAATCCATTCGAGGCCTCCTCTTACCGCTGCGTTTCCTGTATTCTATTACATCTTTCGGAGATTGTCAATATCGGGACGTTCTTAGGTCCTTTGCTTTCGTTTCTTGACTCCTTGCGGCATCTGTGGTATATTCCTGATTGAGTTGAACTGTGCAAAGCTTGCCGCATCGTAAAGGGGGACCGTGAACGCATTTGAGCGCCGCAATGCGATTCGGGAGCTAGTAGCCAAGAACGGCATGATGGCGGTGAGGGCACTCAGCGAGGCGCTGTCCGTATCAGAGGTGAGCGTGCGCCGTGACCTCGCCATCCTCGAGCAGCAGGGCTTTCTCGTCCGTGTCCACGGCGGAGCTGTGTTTGGGGACGGTGGCCTGGGTGGGCGCCCGTATGCGCTCAAGGTGCAGTTGCACGCAGATGAAAAGCGCCGCATCGGCCAGAAGGCCGCCACACTGATCCAGCCTGGGGACCACGTTATTCTCGATGGTGGGTCGACGGTGATGGAGGTCGCAAGGTGTCTGCGAAGCGATCCGATGCGGCCAGAGAGAAAGATCACGGTACTGGCAAGATCCCTTCCCATGATTGACCTCCTGGGGCACCGGCCCGGCTTGGATGTCATTGCCCTGGGTGGTCTCTTCCTCCCCCGCTTTGAAATGATGGGCGGCTCCCTAGCCCGGAAGTTCCTGCAAGGCCTAAATGCAGAGAAGCTCTTCCTGGGGATCGACGCGTTGACCGTCGAAGGCGGGCTTATGACCGATGACGCCTCTGAGGCAGATCTCCTGCGGGCTATGGCCGATGCCTCGCAACAGGTCATCCTGGTCGCAGACTCGAGCAAAATCGGCCAGCGGGGGTTTGTGACTGCATTGCCAATCAACCGCATCCACGTTTTTGTGACGGACGCGGGGGCGCCGGAGGGCTTTGTGAAGCAAGTGCGGGAGATGGGCATC
>JAIMBM010000701.1 GCA_023511475.1 Anaerolineae bacterium | reverse complement strand
CTGCGGCTGTAGGCCCACCATCTCCAGCAGATAGGCGACGCGTTCCTCAACCGCCCGGCCCTTCATTCCGGCGTAGATCAGAGGCTCGCCCACAATCTGCACAATCGTCATGCGGGGGTTCAGCGACGAGTAGGGGTCCTGGAAGATCATCTGTATGCGCGAGCGCAGCCTCTTCATCTCCTCTTTTGAGAGCTCGGGTATGTTCACCCAACCGGCACTCTCATCGTTGAAGAGGATGTCGCCACTCGTCCTCTCGATGGCGCGCACAATGCATCGGCCGGTGGTGGTCTTGCCGCACCCGCTCTCGCCCACAAGGCCGAGCGTCTCGCCCCGTCTGATGAAAAAGCTCACCCCGTCGACGGCCTTCACGTAGCCCACCGTCTTTTTGAGGAGCCCGCGCTCAATGGGATAGTGTTTCTTGAGGTCAGTAACGCGGAGCAACAGGTCGTCGTGTCCTGCGGTCGTCTCGTCCATCATGCCCCCTACCTGTACAGGTGGCACTCAACATAGTGGCTATGGGCCAGGGTGACGCCTTCGGGTGCGACGCTCTCGCAGAGGCCGGCGATCACGTCCGGGCACCTCGGATGGAAGGGACAACCCGGCGGTATGTTGTAGGGGTCCGGCACAGACCCCTCGATGGGCTCCAATCTGCGCCTCGACTTGGTCCCGAACTGAGGGATCGACTTGAGCAGGGCGCGGAGATAGGGGTGTTTCGGGTCGAAAAAGATCGCATCCACATCTGCCGACTCGACCACCCTTCCCAGATACATGACCACCACTCTCTCGGCCATCTCCGCCACGACCCCAAGGTTGTGAGTGACGAGCATGATGGACATGCCGATCTCATCGCGCAGCCTGCGCATCAGATCAAGGATGAGCGCCTGCGTGGTGACGTCGAGGGCCGTGGTCGGCTCATCGGCAATGAGGAGGCTCGGGTTGCAGCTCAGGGCCATGGCGATCATCGCCCTCTGCCTCATGCCGCCGCTCAGCTGGTGCGGGTAGCTGTCGGCGACCCGGTGGGGCTTGGGCATGCCCACCCGTTCGAGAATGGCGATGCATTTCTCCCTCGCCTCGGCCCTGCTCGCCCCCTGATGTACAATGAACACCTCCATGATCTGGTCCCCGATCGTGTGGACGGGGCTCAGGGCGGTCATGGGCTCCTGGAACACCATGGCGATCTCGGCCCCACGGATGGCGCGCATCTCCGGCCCATAGGGGGCCAGCTCGGTCAGCAACACCCGCTCGGTGAGCGTCGATCCGTCGGCATGCCAGCGGCGGCGGTGATAGACGATCTCGCCCTGCAGTATCCGCCCCGGGTCGGGAACGATGCGCAGTATCGACTGGGCCGTCACACTCTTGCCACAGCCGCTCTCTCCGACAACGCCTAACGTCTCGCCACGCCTGATCGAAAAGCTGGCGCCATCGACCGCGCGGACGGTGCCTTCCTCGAGGAAGAAGTACGTCTTGAGGTCGCTGATCTCTACAAGCACGTCATTGTCAGGCATCGGAGCTTCACCCATTGCGCTATCCATGCAGCCGCACACCGTCTCAGACTCTGTAGGGATCGGCTGCGTCCCGCAGGCCATCGCCCATAAAGTTGAAGGACAGCACAAAGATCACAACCGGGATGGCAGGTATCAGATACCAGGGATAGGAGACCACCGCGCTGACGTTCTGTGCCGCCTGCAGGAGCACGCCCCAGCTCACTGCCGGATCGGTCAACCCCAGCCCGAGGAAGCTGAGGGCGGTCTCACCCAGCACCATGCCCGGGATAGCAAGGGTCATGTCCACAATGAGGTAGCTCATCAGCGAAGGCAGGAGGTGCCGGCGGATGACCTGCCAATCCGAGCCACCAGCCAGCTTGGCGGCCATCACGAACTCTTCCTCGCGCAGCTCGAGGATTTTGCTCCGCACCACCCGCGCCAGTCCGGTCCACCCGGCCAGGGAGAGTATGATGGTCATGGTAAAGTAGACCTTTTCTACAGGCCAGCCGATGGGGATGGCAGCGCTCAGGGCCATCCACAGCGGTATGGTGGGAACCGACATCAGAAACTCGATGACGCGCTGCACGACGGTGTCAACGGGTCCGCCATAGTACCCCGAGAACCCACCGATCAGGCAACCCAGTATGAAGCTGATAGCGACGCCGTCGCCGGTATCCAGAATGATGCGGTCGGCCGGGGCGATGTCGCGAATCGCGTCGGCGATGAGCGCGTTGAAGCGATC
>JAIMBM010000700.1 GCA_023511475.1 Anaerolineae bacterium | reverse complement strand
GGCGCGGGGTGGGGGCAACACCGCAATGGCAGCTGGGGCTGACCGTATGCGAGCCTGAACACTCACGCAGCAACAACCATGCCAGTTGGCTCCGCAGATACACCCCGGGGCCGGCCGTGCCGCTGCAGCGAACCTTAAAAGCTGCGGCGCCCGAACCTTAAAAGTTCGAGGCACCAGCGAGCCACTACCTGCGGGGTCTGAGGTCTTTTTCAGGCACAATGGGCTGTGGTGCCCGCGCGCACCGGGCAACGCGCCATGGGCGGACCCTTGACACAGGCGCCCGTCCCATGGTATACTGGGCAGCGTAAGGGCTCTGAGGTCCTTGGCACCAGCGGGGGAAACGCCGCCGTTGCCTGCAGGCAATGCAGGGCCTTTACGAGGAGGGGTTCCGGGAGGCCATAAGAGCCTCCGACGGGGAAACTGGCCGAAGCCAACCGCAAGTTGGCCAGCGGGATCACCCCCGGGTGACCGGAGGTGGTGACCGTAAGTGGAAGGAAACGCGACGAGCGTGGAGGTCCACAGGCCGGATCCCGGCGAAAGCTGGGAGACCCGGTGAGCCAGCCCAGGGTGTCTTATCCCCGAAAGGGGATGAGCAGTAAGCCAGTGGAAACGTCGAGGGTGTCGAAAGGTTACCTGGGACCCCTCCAAAGGGGCTCCGAGAAGCTGGATGCCCTCGGGACAGGGAAAACCGGTCGAACGAAGCGCAGGTTGGCCAGCGGCGGCCGCTGTCGGTATACCGGCAGTGACGACCGTCAGTGGGTACAAAGGTGACGAGCCAGGAAGCCCACAGGCCGGGTCTCCTGACGAGAGTTGGGAGGCCCGGTGAGCCAGCCGAGGTGGCTCACCCCCGCACGGGAGGTGAGGAGTAGGCCGGTGGAAACGTCTCGGGAGGCTGCAAGGCTACTTGGGGCCCCTCTTTTTTGCCTCGAAGGCGGCCCCTCACCTACCGGGCTCTGCCCCATACCTCGCCAAAGCGCGACGTTCAGTACTTCTCCGGCTTCAGAATGCCGATCACCGGCAGGTTCCTGTACCGCTGCCGATGGTCAAGGCCGTAGCCGACCACATACTCATCGGCGAGCACGAACCCGCGGTAGGCGATGTCGATGTCGATCAGCCGGTGGGCACGCTTATCGAGCAGGACGCACACCCGCAGACTGGCCGGGCCGCGCGCCCGCAGCGTCCGCAGCAGGTACGAGAGCGTCAGCCCCGTGTCGATCACGTCTTCGACGAACAGAACGTGCCGCCCCTCGATCGGCTCCTCGAGGTCCTTGGTCAGACGCACAACACCATGCGTCTTGACGCTCGGCCCGTAGCTTGAGATGCCTATCAGGTCCACCGAGACGGGGATAGTGATCGCCCGGAGAAGGTCGGCGATGAAGATGATGACCCCGCGCAGCACGCCGACGAGGAGGAGATCCTTGCCCGCATAGTCGCGAGAGATTGCGGCGCCCAGCTCGCGCACCCTCTGACGGAGCTCTTCCTCGCTGATGATGATGCGGGCGAGATCCTCCATGCCCTGGTGAGGGGTCGGGAGCAGCTCGCCCATCGCCGAAGCGGTGCCTCCGGAAGCTCTAGACATGGCCACTCTGGGCCTTGACGTCGCCGATAAGCTGGTCGGCCCGGTCCTGCAGGCCGAACTTGAGCAAGAGGTCGGCAAAGGTGCGCCGATTGACCAGCTTGATGCGCACGTCGGGATAGAGCTGCCGTAGACGCCGAATCTTGCGGTTCTTAGCCGTCATCTGCGCCTGCTTGCGGGTGGCCAGTTCGATGTAGAGGTCATAGTCCGGCAGGTAAAAGTCGGGGGCAAAGGCCTGGGTTACGTGCCCCTCCGCATCCCATGAGAGAGGAAAGGTAGTTGGCTCGTAGAGCCAGGAGATGCCATAGTAGGTGAGGAGGGCCCCAAACTGAGCCTCGGAGGGGTGGGCAAACTCTGGCTCCCTCTGGCCGGAGGCGCCTGCGGCGCCCTCCGGTCTGCCCGTCACTCCACCCGCAGCCGACGCCGATGGCTTCGACGACCTGTCCGCGGCCTGTCTTCGCGCCACGCAACACACCTGTACCGAGATTGGCCGGGCCGACCGCTCACCCTCCTGGGCAACCGGTCAGGCCCGTGCCGGATACCTGTCTTGATTCTACCATTATCGCCGGTGCGCGGCAAGTGTCTGTGCGTGGCCAATGTTGCGGCCCAACGGCCAACCGGGGTGTAGTTCACCGGGGGCAGGCTTGCCT
>JAIMBM010000699.1 GCA_023511475.1 Anaerolineae bacterium | reverse complement strand
GGCGCTGCCTGACCGCCGGGGATCACGGCGACAGCGCCCCGGCGGCCTATGCGAAGGAGGTCCAGCCCGGAGAGAAGCTGGTGTTCGAGTATCCGGCAGGAGAGCGGGTGGTTGGGGTGGCGAGCATGCTTCTGTTCCTCCCCATGGCCATCGCAGCAGCGCTCGATCGGATGTCCCTGCTGTACGTGGTGGCCCTCATGCCCTTTTGCGGGCTCGGCCTCTACCTCTTCCTGCGTACGCAGGGCAGGTTGACCCTCGATGACGGAGGGATAACGCTCACGCGGCTCGGCCGGTCAAAACGCATCGCCTATGCCGAGATCACCCGCGTGGAGGCCTCCCACCCTCGGCAGGCCGTAGTGGTCCATGGCCAGCGGAAGCGAATAGGCATAAGGAGCGAGCTCAGGGGCCTCCGGTTATTCTGCGCTATCCTTGCCGACCGCCTGCCCCCTCGGGCGAGCCGGCTCCCAGCTCTGCCTCTGAGCGTTGGTCCGAGGGCGCGGACCTACGTGGCCGGTGGGGTAGCCGCAGCGCTGGGGCTCGTCGTGCTGGGCTGCACACTCGCTGCCTTGCGCGGCGCATATGCGGCTGGCGGGCTGCTGATTGGCACAGCCCTCGTGGTTGCAGGCGTCGCCGGGCTGTGGCGGAGGATGCGCAGGTACGTGTTCGCCCTTGACCGGATCGAGGTCTACAGCCTGGGGGGTGTCGAGGTCTATCCCCTCCGCGAGCTGCGAAGCATGCAGCTCCTCGGGCTGTCCCAGGAAGGCGTTCCCGTGCGGGCCCTCTGCCTGTGGTTCGGGCATCGCAGGCTCGTGATTCCGGAAGGGACCCTTGGCTGCTCCATCGACGAGTTGGCCGAGGCGCTGGCCGTCGGCTATGGACTGGTTCCGGCAGAGGAACAGCAGGATGCGGGGCAGGAGCCGTCCTGACATCTCCTTCGGCGCCCGATCCGGGACGGCAGCGTCGCAACCGCTCAATGAGCAGGGTGCACAGGCCCAACTAGCCGGCAGCGCCACCTGCTGGCTGACTGCCACGCAGCGCAGGCACGACCTCTTCGGCCAGCAGCCGCATGGCGGCGACGTCGGCGGCGTCGTAGACCTGGAGGAAGACCCGGCCAAAGCCGGCTCCGATCGCCTCCGCTACCTGGGCCCCAACCTCATCGGGAGTGCCTACCCACCAGCCCCACTCATCGGCCAGGCGTCGGATGATCTCCCGGACAGATTGGCCGCGCAGCGATGGCACCAGGTCCGCCATTCGGCAGGCGCGGCGCTCAAGCTCGGAGGCGTTCCTCCCGATCAGCACGCCATCCATCACCGTGCGCGCGATTCCGGCGGGGTCACGCCCAGCCTCGTGCGCCAACGCGTCCAGCCGCCGGTTGCGGGCGCGCAGCTCGGCCACGTCGCGACCAGTAGTGGACCACTCGTCGGCACAGCAGGCGGCAAGGCGCAACGTCGCATCGCTGTTCCCTCCGATCCCCAGCCACCGGCGCGAGGGGACAGGTTCGATCTGGGCCCCATCCAGGCTGTACCACCTGCCTCGGAACGTTACCGGCTCTCCGGTCCATAGGCGACGGATGATCTCCACCCCTTCGGACAGCATGGCGATCCGCTCGTCGTGGGGTGGGAAGGGCAGGCCAAAGGCCCGATACTCGGCGGCGTCGCGCCCGGCACCGAGGCCGAGCTGAAACCGGCCGTCGCTGAGATGATCGAGGGCTGCCGCCGCCCGGGCGATCTGGGCGGGGTGGTAAAAGCCCACGGGGAGCACGAGCGGTCCGAAGGCAATGCGCCGGGTCCAGAGGGCGATGGCGGTCATCACCGGCCAGAGCTCCAGCCGCCAGCCTGGCGCCCCCTCCAGGGAGCGCAGGTGCACCGAGCAGCCAAGAACGTCGTAGCCGAGGGCATCCGCCTTCTCCGCCGCGTTCCGCCATACCTCCCAGGTGACGCCTTCCTGTGCCTCGATGTAGAGGCCGACCTCCACGGGCATCCGCCCCTCCCGACACGCCTCGACCATCAAGGGAGTCTAGCGCACGCCGGGGCGGTGTCAACCGATCCGGGGGCCGGCCAGTCCAGGTTTGGGGCAGCTTGCACCCGGCCAGGCTGCGTCCGGCGACCTCCCCCCTTCCCCTGCTCCAGGCGGACGCCGCGGCGTCCGCCTGGAGCAGGGGAAGGGGGTTTATGTTGACAGGGGGTGCTGGCGGTCTGTAGAGCCGCCCGCCAGCACCCCCTTATTT
>JAIMBM010000698.1 GCA_023511475.1 Anaerolineae bacterium | reverse complement strand
GCACGAGCCCCACGCGACGTGCGATGGCGCCGACCGACATCTTCCGCAGGTCCTGCCCATGGATGAGCACCTGTCCCTTCTGCGGGCGCAGCAAGCCGACGAAGCACTTGACCAGAGTGCTCTTGCCGGAGCCGTTCTGACCGACGATGCCAACGAACTCGCCCTGCCTGATCTCCAGGCTCACATCGCGGAGCGCTGTAACCTTCGGCGGGCCAGGGTATTGCACGGTCAACTGCCGGGCCTCGAGGATAACTGGGAAGTCGGGCCGGGCGAAGAGCGGTGCAGGCACCGCCCCAGGCCGGACGGCCAGCCGCCCCGCCTCGACCTGCTCACGGATCTCCTGCGCCACCGAGGGCACCGTGAGCTGATCGAGCCGCTCTGGCAGAGGCACGGCCTCGCCATCGGTCCGTGGGCACGCCGCCTCCCCGCCGGGTGGGGCGGGCAGCGTTTCTGCCTGCCCCTGCCTCCGCAAGAGGTCCGCCCGGACCTGAATGAGGGCGGGCGTTTTGACCCCCGCTTGCTCGAGCCGTGCGCTCTGCGCGAACACCCGCGCCGGCGTGCCCTGTAGCACCGTGGCGCCCCTCTCCAGGATCAGCACCTGATCGGCGAGATGGAGGATCTCCTCCGTCTCGTGGGTGGTCATCACAATGGTGAGGTCGCCCTTCTCCTTGAGGCGCGTGATCGCCTCGACGACCTCCCAGCGCCCAAGGGGGTCGAGCTGTGACGTGGGCTCATCCAAGACGAGAATTGCCGGGTTCATGGTGAGCACCGCGGCGAGGGCAGCACGCTGTTTCTGGCCTCCGGAGAGGTCCCGCGGATTGTGCTCCTCGAGCCCCTGCAGGCGCGTGAGGGCCAGCGCAGCCTCAGTCCGCCTGGCTATCTCCTCGCGCGAGATGCCGAGGTTGGCCGGCCCGAAGGCAAGCTCTGCCCTGAGGGTAGGCATGAACAGCTGCACTTCGGGGTCCTGCATCAACACGCCAAGATGCTGCGAGGTTATGTACAGAGGCTCATCCCAGGGGTCGAGGCCGGCCACCGACACGGTTCCACGCCGCCTGCCTCCATAGATGTGCGGCACAATGCCGCTGAGCAGGTAGCAGAGCGTCGACTTGCCGGCGCCATTGGCCCCCAGGACGACAACAAACTCGCCCTGACGTACCTGCAGGTTGAGCGCGCGGAGGGCAACCACATCCTCCTGATAGGAAAAGGTGACATCCTCCAGGGAAATGATAGTGTCCGAGGCCACGGGATGCTCCTGACTGCCGGGTGAGGCTCCCGAGGGCGAGTGCCCTCGGAAGCCTCACCCCTGCCGAACCAATGGGTTCATGGGAAGGAGGGCTTGTTGCCAGACCTACCAGATGGCACCCTGAATCTTGGGCAGGCCGCTGCGCTCGAGGGCCTCGACCAGCGGGATGGTGATCACCGCGGTGATGGCGGAAAGCGCCACGACCCACCAGGAGTAGGCGATATGGGTTGCCACCCCGAGCTCGGCAGAGAAGTGGAAGGCGTACCAGTAGACACGGGTCCAGGGCAGCCACCAGATGAACAGCGACACGAGAACTGCCAGGAAGATGCCGCCATACCTCTCTGCGCGGTTGCGCGAGAGCACCCACTTCGGGATCAATCGCGTGCCGAGGGGCGACAGCACGATGACCGTCGAAGGGATCCAGTACAGCCCGGCGAGAAGGAAGTAGAGCGGCTCGGGCACCCGGCCAAAGCCACCCGCCGCCCCCGGCACGTAGAAGGGCACCAGGTAGCCGGCGATGCCGTTCAGGACGAAGAACGGAGCAGTATACTTCCAGAGACGTGCGTTCCTGACCACGAGGGCGACCAGGAGCGCCGGATACACAGCCGTTAGCGCCACGTCGATCAGCCCCATGGGGTTGGCCGCAGGCGCGAGGAACATGCCGATAACCCCGCCGATGACCGCCGCCACAATGCCACCGATCGGCCCGAGAAGCAGCGGGGCGATCGCGCACAGGGGCGTGGTCAGCGGCACGTATCCACCGCCTCCAACATAGGGGAATATCGGAACGAGTGCTGTAACGCCGCATAGCGCGCCGAAGAGCGTGACCCAGGCGATCGAGGCACCGCCAATGCGGCCCCTGGCTCCACCGCTTACCTTTTCAGACATGGCGTCTCTCCCTCCTTAAGAGACTGCGTGCTGCAAGCTGCCCGCCCTCCTTCCCAAGGCCGGGCAAGGATCAGGTCCCAGGCCGCCAGCCTCTGCAA
>JAIMBM010000070.1 GCA_023511475.1 Anaerolineae bacterium | reverse complement strand
ACGGAGACGTTGGACGCCGTCGAGCTGGCCCACCGCGCGGGGTACCGCACGATGATCAGTCACCGCTCGGGCGAGACAGAAGACACCACCATCGCCGACGTCGTGGTCGCGACGAACGCCTTCGGGCTGGGGATCGACCTCGCGGAGATCCGGCGCGTCGTCCACTACCAGATGCCGGGCTCGCTGGAGGCCTCGATACGCCCGCCATGGGCACGGACCAGCCCGAGCGCGACGCTCAGGCCCAGGCCGGCACTCAGGCGCATCCCGCCCTGCGGTTGGCTATAGAAGGGATCAAAGATGTAGGGGAGCACGTCGGGCTCGATACCTGAGCCGGTGTCAGAGATCTCCAGGCGTACCCAGCCCGCTTCGTGGCGGGAGCGCACGGTGAGCTGCGGCGATGGGCTATCGGCCATGGCCCGGTAGGCATTGTCGATGACATTGGCGAGGGCCTGCTGCAACTGCTCCAGGTTCCCGTTGACCACCAGGGGCTCCTGCCAGTAGTGCCGTACGACCTTCACCTCCCGACCGGAGGCGACCGTCGCCGCCTGGGCAAGCGCGCCCTCCAGGAGGGCATGCACATCCAGCGGCTGTACCTTCCGCTGCTCAAGGCCAGCAAAGGCGGCCAGGTCCCGGATGAGGTCGGCACAGCGCCGGGCCTGCTGCTCGATGACCCGAAGGCCCCGGCTCAGCTCGGGGGTGCTGTGCCGCTCTCGCAGGATCATCGCCTCGCCGAGGATTGCCATCAGCGGGTTGTTCAGCTCGTGGGCTACACCACCGACCAGCCGGCCCAGCGAGATCAGCTTTTCGGTGCGCACGGCGATGTCGCGCTCGCGCCGCAGCTCCGCGGTGCGCTCCTCCAGCTTGCGCTCCAGCTCCCGATACATGTCGCGGCTGTGCGCCTCGAAGCGCGCCTTGCGCTCACGCTCGGCCTCCAGCTCGGACTGCAGGCGGCGGACTCTGCCCTCGGCGTAGCAGCCGATCAGGGTGCTGAGAACGCCAGCCAGGCCGATGAGCAGCAGGCCAGCAGGGAATCCGCCTCGCTCCAGCGAGGGACAGGGCACGGTGGCATAGACCACGGCAGGTACGGTCGCCAGCAGGGCCAAGGTGAAGGCGATGACGTGGCGCTGCATCATCGCTCCTCCCCAGCTTCCACTCGCCGGCGTACAACGGGGACTCACCTCTGGCTGCAGTATACGGGGACTTCCGAACTTGTCAAGAAACCCGCATTATCTTTCGAGTGCGTTGAAGCTGGGTGTCCCTCGACTTGGGCCTTTTCGGGGCGTACCCCTCGATGTCGCGCAGGGGCCGTTGGGATGGTGCCCAACGGGCCTGCGTGCGACAACCCCCTCGCCCGAGCGGGCACGCCGTGCCCGCTCGGGGGAGCGGAGCGGGGCAGGGGCAACACCACAGCGGCAGCCGGGGCTGCCAGCACGCGAGTCTGAACAGTCTCACTCAGGAGAGGGGAGTTGACCCGTGCAGAGGGCCCCATCTTTGAGGCTGGGCCGCTCAATGGTACAATCCTTCCCACGCAGTTCGCCCCCATCCCCAAGGAGCTCACCATGAAGGCTGTGGTCCTCTACAGGCAGGAAGCAGGCTGCGTGGACCTCCGCGACATGCCGCCGCCGACCATCGGGCCGGATGAGGTGCTGGTCGAGGTCGAGACCTGCGGCATCTGCGGCAGCGAGATCCACATCTACCACAACGAGGTGAGCTACAGGCTCAGCCCCCCGCTCATCCTCGGCCACGAGTTCGCGGGCGTCATCGTCGAGAAGGGGTCGCAGGTGCAGGGCTTTGAGGTCGGCGACCGTATCACCGCCGAGACTCACGCCTACGTCTGCGGGCGGTGCCGGTTCTGCCGGGCAGGCGAGTACAACGTGTGCCCGGAGCGGCGGTCCTTCGGCTTTACGGCCAACGGCGCCTTTGCCCGCTACATAGCCGTGCGTCAGGGCATTCTGCACCATATCCCGGGAGGACTTTCCCTGGCCGAAGCGGCGCTGACCGAGCCGCTCTGCGTGGCCTACAACGCCCTGGTGGAAAAGTCGCACCTGCGCCCCGGCGATCTGGTCGCGATCCTCGGTCCGGGGCCAATCGGCCTCTTCTGCGTGCAGGTCGCGCGGCTACTCGGCGCGGGTACCATCGTGGTTAGCGGCATGGGGCGGGACGAGGAGCGCCTGGAGCTCGCGCGACAGCTCGGCGCCGATGTGATCGTGAACGCCGAGGAGGCGGACCCGGTGCGGCGCGTGCTGGACCTGAGCGGAGGGCTTGGCGCGGACCTGGTCGTCGACGCCGCCGGCCCCTCGGCCACGCTGAAGCAGAGCCTGGCCATGGTGCGGCGCAGCGGGCAGGTCACCAAGATCGGCTGGGGGCCGGAGCCGGTGGGCTTTAGCCTCGACCCGATCATCGAGAAGGTGATCACCCTTCAGGGGGCCTTCAGCCACACCTGGCACACCTGGGAGCGGGTGCTCGCGCTCATGGCGCAGGGCCGCCTGCGGACGGCCCCGCTGATCAGTGCCCGGATGCCCATCTCACGCTGGCGCGAGGGGTTCGACGCGGTCGAAAGCGGCAGGGCCGTGAAGGTCCTCCTGGATCCGGAGGACTAGTCCGATGGTCACGCTTCAGGAGATCCGCCGCCTGGAGCGGCTGGCTGCCGAGTTGCGGCTGCAGATCGTGCGCATGATGGGGCCCGGGAAGGCACACCACTTTGGCGGGTCGCTCTCCGCGGCCGACCTGGTCACGGCGCTCTACTTCTACAAGATGCGCTACGACCCCGCCAACCCCTCCTGGCCGGACCGGGACCGCTTCCTCATGAGCAAGGGGCACTCGGTGCCGGCACAGTACGCCGCTCTGGCGATGCTCGGGGTCCTGCCGCTGGAGGAGCTCGCGACCCTGAAGCAGTTGGGCAGCCGCCTGCAGGGCCACCCCGCCATGCACTATACGCCCGGGCTCGAAGGCTGCACCGGCAGCCTGGGTCAGGGCCTCTCGTACGCCAACGGCCTGGCCCTCGCCGCGCGCCTGCAGGGGCGAGGCTATCGCGTGTACTGCCTGCTCGGCGATGGCGAGCTGCACGAGGGACAGGTCTGGGAGGCGGCGATGACGGCGCCGCGGTACCGGCTGACCAACCTGACCGCCCTCGTCGACCAGAACGGCCTCAAGGCCATGGATGCGGTTGCGGCGGCCAAGGACCTCGAGCCGCTGGACGAGCGCTTTGCCGCCTTTGGCTGGGCGGTGCGGCGCATCGACGGCCACAACATGGTTGAAATCTGCGCGGCGCTGGACTGGGCGACCTCGCAGAGCGAGCGGCCGGCAGTCATACTGGCACGGACGGTCAAGGGCAAAGGGGTGAGCTTTATCGAGAATCAGGTGGCCTACCACAACGCCGCGCTGACCGAGGCACAGCATGCCGCGGCCATAGCCGAGCTGACCGCCCGCCTGCAGGAGGTGACCGGATGCCAGAGCGCGTAGAGACCCGCGTCGCCTACGGCGAGGCGCTGCTCGCCTTGGGGCGGGCCCGACCGGACGTGGTCGTGCTCGATGCCGACCTCTATCGCTCGACGCGCACGGTCCTCTTTGCCGAGGCGTTCCCGGAGCGGTTTTACGACCTCGGCATCGCCGAGCAGGACATGGTCAGCACGGCGGCGGGCCTTGCGGCGAGCGGGCATATTCCCTACTGTAACTCGTTCGCCATGTTCATCACCGCGCGCTGCTACGATCAGACCCGCATTCAGATCGCCTACCCGGGCCTCCCGGTAAAGCTGGTCGGCTCCTCGGCGGGCCTCACGCAGGGGCCGGACGGGGCCAGCCATCAGTCTCTGGAGGACGTCTCGCTGATGCGCGGGTTGCCGAACATGGCCGTGGTCGTCCCTGCCGACGATGTCGAGACTCGTCAGGCGACCCTGGCCATTGCCGAGTGGCCGGGGCCGGTGTACCTGCGGCTGGGGCGGTATCCGACGCCGCGCCTCTTTGACGAGTCCTATCGCTTTGAGATGGGCCACATGGTGCGGATGCGGGATGGCGGCGACCTGGTCCTCTTCGCCTGCGGGCACATGGTGGCCAAGGCGCTGGAGGCGGCCGAACTCCTCGTGCGCGACGGCCTGGAGGCGCGGGTCGTGAACGTGTCGACGATCAAGCCGCTGGATGTGGAGGCGGTCCGCCGCGAGGCTGCCGGCGTGCAGCGGGCGTTCACCGTGGAGGAGCACAGCATCACCGGCGGGCTCGGCAGCGCCGTGTGCGAGGTGCTGGCCGAGGAGGCGCGGGTGCCGGTGACCCGGTTGGGAGTCCGCGACCGGTTTGGCGAGTCGGGCCTCGCCGACGAGCTCTTAGAGAAGCACGGCCTGCAGCCGGAGGGGATCCGCTCGAGCGTGCTCCGGGCGCTCGGCTGAGGTCCGCCGGTGTGCGTGCAGGCGCCGCACTGTCGATGGCCTGTGCCACGGGGGCCGTGAGTCGGCCCGGATCGGCTGCGGGCTCCGGAGCAGGGCGGGCGTCAGGCTCAGACCGTAACTGTTTGATGATGCATACGTCTATGGTTGCGAGGGGCGTCCGGTCCGGCGAGAGGGCCGTCGCGCCCTGGTTGGAGCCTGCATCTTCTGGAGCTGCTGCAGCGAGGCAGCCCCTGCCCCCGGTGTAGCCTCACGCGGCCTGAAAGGACCTTTTCTGCTGACTGGCGTGCGACCACCATCTGGCGCAGTTTCCCCCTGGTGGAGGAGCCGGTGATGCGCGCATTTGGCAGCGGCCACTATGGCCGGTGGATTACCGACGAAGCTGGTCTGCCCGCATACGAGTACACCTGCAATCATCTGACCGACCCTGTGGCAGAGTACGCCACACCCCGGGGAAAGAGCCGCGATCACTTCCACCTGCTCGGCAACTTTCACGTCAGCGCCATCGCGCACAATGAGGGCTATATCGAGTTTTTCCGGCCCGACACCGTTGGCACGTGGCTGAACCGGTATGCGCCCCAATGGGCTGCCTTTGCCGGCGGCTTTGGCTTTCTGCGCATGAGCGGGAGCGTCCGTTCGACGCTCTACCGGCATCTGGAGAGCCCGATGTATCGGCGCGTCTGGGGGGTGGGATACTGCCGCAAGAGCGCGCCCTGGGGAGACCTGACCATTGACCAGGTCGCCTTCATCCCCTACGGCGAGGACCCGGTGCTCATCCACCTGACGACTCTCGGAAACCGCGGCCTGCGGCCGCTGACGGTAACCTATGTGGAGTACTGGGACGTCCTGCTCAGCCCGGTATTGCCGGGTCGGGGCGAGCGCTCGCGGATGCTGCGCGGCCTGCGAGTCCGGCGAACCACTCGCTACTGCGATGGGCGGCGCCTCCTGCTATGCTCGCCCGTCGGCAGCTTCCCGGGGCCAGGGGTGCCCTCCGGTGGGCGCGATCCGGACCCTCCCACCATCTTTCTCGCCGCCATCGACGGACTGCCGGTTGCGGCCTATGAGACGTCCCGCGACGTGTTCTTTGGAGCGGGAGGTCTCGATGCGCCGGACGCCCTGCAGGCCCCCTTTCTGGCATGCAACAGCTTCCGCGAGCCGACGCGAGCCGACCGCATCGTGCTTACGCTTCAGCGTGAGGTCACGATCCCGCCGCGCTACCAGGTGGCCCTGGCCCACCTCTATGGCTGCGGATCGTGGGATGCCGGCCGCCGGGATGCTTCCCGCTCCACGACACTGGTGGGCCTTGTGGAGCGGTATAGCTCCCGGCCGCCGCAGGCCTGGCTCCAACAGAGCCTGGGGAGCTGGCGCGAGAACCTCGTGCGGCTGCAGGCCCCTGATGACCCCTGGCTGGGCCGGGAGGTGACCTGGGCCTCCTACTACGGCCAGGCGCTTACGAGCTACAGCGCGGCCACAGGAGAGGCTTTCTTCGATCAGGGAGGCTCCAGGACCTTCTCCCTGGGTCTGCCTTGTCCGCCCCGTGATTCCTGTGAGCATGGTCTGGCGCTCCTGCCGAACAGCCCGGCTCAGGTGCGCAGCACCGTCCGCCACCTCGCACGGCTGTCCCTATCCAATGGGGCGTCTGCGCCCGGCCGACGGCACGTGCCGTGGAGCGGTGCGCGGGAGGAGCCGCCAGACCAGCACCTGTGGCTCCTCTGGCTCATTGCGGAGTATGCGCTCTGGTACCGGGACCGGGCCTTCATCGATCAGGAGCTGCCGCTCCTCCCCCTTGCCCTGCGGGGCAGTCGCACGGTGCGCGAGCAGCTGCACCGCAGCCTGGGCTATGTGCAGCATGCGATGACAGACCATGGCCTCCTCCATCTGGTGCGGGAGGTCAGGGAGCGGGTCCTCTCCCGACCCCGGCGTAGGAACGAGGACCTGCGGCTGCGGGCGGACGCGAGCTCCGTCCTGACCGGGGCGCTGGCGGGGGTGGTGTTGCCGAGGGTGGCCGAGCTCTACCGCTGGCTGGGCGAGGGGGCGCGGGCCGAGGTGGCGGAGCAGTTTGCTGCTCGCATCCGGATGGCGCTGTCGGAGGTCTGGAATGGGCGGTGGTTCGGCCACAGCCTGGCCGAGCGCCGGCGCCAGGTGGCACTGCCGTGGCCCTTCCTCGAGTGTCAGCCGTGGGTGTTGCTGGCCGGGGCCGCCAGCGAGGCACAGCGCGTGATTGTGCTCCACGAGTTCGGACAACACCTGCCCCTCGGCGCGCGAGGAGACAGAAGCCTGGAGGCTCTGGAACGCGTGCCGTTCTCGGCTCGCCCCGCGCTGGTATGCGCGCTGGCACAGACAGATCCCCTGGCCGCCTGGGAGACGCTCAAGTCCTGCACACTGGCCAGCCACGCCGAAGCGCATCCCGAGCGTTGGTTTGGCATCTGGAGCGGGCCGGAGTGTCTGGCCGGGTGCCTGCGCCGGGGAGGGCCCGCGGGCACCGGGAGGCTCGCTACCGGCTTTCCAGTTGCCGACGCGCACAGCGCCACGCATTTGCTCTATGCAGTGGGGCGGCTGGCCGGCCTGCAGGCCGATGCTCGGGGCTATCGGCTGCGGGCGCAGTTGCCCTTCGATTCATTTGCTTTCGAGGCGGCCCGAATGGGGGTCCGGTGGGAGCCCGGGCGCGTCGCGGGGTATATCATGCCGCAGGGAAACGATTCGGCCGAGATCCGTGTCGAGTGCGGGCAGGCTCTGGCCGGGCATCCGAAGGTCCTCGTCAACCGGAGGCGCGTGCCGGCACAGGTCTCAGCCGACGGCTGCGGGGTCGGTTTCAGCGTCTTCCTGCGTGGCGGGCAGCGAACCGATTGGGAGGTCGTTGCCGGGCCGGAGGAGTGAGGGGCGAGGGGGCGGGTCTCCGGGCAGGTGCGCGGGCCTTCAGGAAGAAGAGGCGCGCGGGCCGGACGGTCCACGCGCCTCCACGAGAATCGATGCCTCAACGTCTCGACCTGCTGAACCCGCGCTGGGCCTACAGCTCGACGACCTGCTCCCCGAGGAGCTCGGGCTCCATCTCCTCGAAGCGGACGCCCCACACCTGCACGGTGTAGCGGCCTGGCCGGAGCCCCTCGATGCGGGCGTCGACGACATAGCCGCACATGCAGCGGCACATCTCGCCCACGTTGGTCTCCACGATCTTGAGGACGTTCCCCGATTGCTCCAGCTCGAGCTGCACGGTGGCGCAGCAGACGTAGCTCAGGTTCTGCTGTATCCGGATCGCGCCCTCGGTGGCGGTCACCTCAACCCTGGCCCAGGATGGAAGCTCCTCGACGGCGACATGCTCCTGACAGGCCGACACGGTGTAGGTAAGCTGGGGCACCGTCTCGGCCGGCCCGGGCCCGCCGGCGATGGCGGTGCAGGCCGCAAGAAACACGGTGAGCAGCACGGTGATCGCGAGAACTCTGCGTACCATCACGTGCCTCCTGTCGCTGCGCTGATCCAGGCTGCCCCGCTACTGAATGGCGAAGGTCACCTGCACTTGATAAGAGACGGTCACCTCACCCGGGCTGATGGCCGTGGCCATCGTATCTCCCGCCGCGCCGGCGCCGCCGCCAAAGATGGGCGTCGACATCCAGTTCTCGTCGACCTTGAGCACCTGCCCAACCTCGACGTTGGCGAGGTCGGCGAGGGCCTCGGCCCGCTTGCGGGCATCCTCCATGGCCTTGGCGCGGGCGTCGGCTTCGAAGGCGTTCTGGTCGTCCATGGCAAAGCTGACGCCCCAGACCTGGTTCACGCCGGCGCCGACTACGGCATCGATGATCTCCCCGACCCGCTTCACATCGCGGATCTTGACCTGCACCATGTTGGAGACCCGATAGGTGCCGCCGGAGGACTCATAGTCGCGCCGCTCGAGGTTGATGGAAAAGTTGGAGGTCTGCACGTCCTTCTCGGCGACCCCGAGCTCCTTGAGCCTGGCGAGGACGGCCGTCATGCGCGCGTTGTTCTCTCCGACAGCCTCGCCGACGGTGTCCGCAAACGTGTCGACACCGAGGTGGGCCAGCGCCAGATCCGGCCGCGCCGAGGCGCTCCCGCGCCCGATCACGGTGATGGTGCGCTCCGGCGCTGGCGGCTCCGGGGCTGCAACGGCCGGCTGGGAGCAGCCGCCGAGAAGAGTTGCGGCAATCAGTGCAAGGGCGATCACTGGCAGCAGCCTGGGTCTGGTCCAGAACATCTCTTGCCTCCTATGGGGCGGGCCTGATGGAGTCCGTCTGTCGAAAATGCGTCGCCGGGGTAGGGCAGGCCCCACCTCCGCCCCGGGCGCTGCATTTCACCGAGTCATAGACGGTCCCCGCGCCCGGCGGGTTCCATGGCTGGGGGAGGCCCCTGACAAGACCGCCCATATGGCCTCCGCGCTCACTTGTGCTACAATCTCCAACAGCAGGCCCCGGCCTCACGACGAGCCTCGGCGGAGGCGGTAGAGGGCGCTGAGCTGAGGAGGAGACCATGTCCGCCGTCATACAACGCAGCGAACCGGAAGCACAGGGCGTAGAACCGGAAGCGATCCTCGCCTTCCTCGACGCGGCTGAGGCGGAGCACCTCAACCTGCACAGCCTGATGCTCGTGCGCCACGGGCACGTGATCGCCGAGGGTTGGTGGCGGCCCTACGCGCCCGAATGCCGCCGCTACCTCTACTCGCTCAGCAAGAGCTTTACCTCGACGGCCGTCGGCTTTGCCGTCGCCGAGGGGCTGCTCCGTGTGGATGACCGGGTGGTGTCGTTCTTCCGCGAGGACCTGCCGCCCGTGGTCAGCGACAACCTGGCCGCCATGCGGGTGGTCCATCTGCTCACCATGTCTACCGGGCATGCCGTGGACACCCTCATGGTCCTGCTGGAACCGGGCGTGCAGGACTGGGTGCGAGCCATCCTCGCGCGGCCGGTCGAGCTGCCACCCGGGACGCACTTTCTCTACAACTCGGGGGCCTCGTATCTGCTGTCGGCCATCGTGCAGAAGGTGTCGGGCCAGACGCTGCTGGACTATCTCACCCCGCGCTTGTTTCAGCCCCTGGGCATCGTGGGTGCGACCTGGGACGTCTGCCCGCGCGGGATCAACACCGGGGGATGGGGTCTGAGCCTGAAGACCGAGGATATCGCCACGTTCGGCCTCCT